>NZ_JBSGIV010000052.1:0-52305 GCF_053605225.1 Micromonospora sp. NPDC003944 | reverse complement strand
GCCGGCCGGCCCCCGACCCGCCGCCCCCCCGCGCCCTGCCGGGGGCGGGGGGCGGGGGGGGGGCGGGGGCGGCCACCCACCACCCGAAGCCGCCCCCGGCGCGCGCCGCGGCCGCGCCGGCGCCCCCCCCCCCCCCCGACGTGACCCCTGGGCCAAACGTCACTAGTGCCCTGACCACAAACGTTGGCCAGGTTGGGTGACACACCCAGCCGGGTCGGCTGCGTGGACCCGGGACGGCCAAGGCTAACGACCTACGCATCCTGGGCCGACCCGATCGAAGCCCATTTCGGGCCACACGTACGTTCGTGGTCGCCGGAGCCGACCACCAAATCCACGTCGCACTGGGCCCTCACCTGCACCGATACCTACGCTGGCGCAACGCCAACGCCCGCCACCGCGACGTCCTAGCCGCTCGCTGCGAACGCCTACGCGTCCGCAGCGAACGACAACACCGCTGGGCCCACTCGGCAGCCAAGGCCGCCCAACCAACCCGGCGAACGTTTGTGCTCAGGGCACTAGCACCGCGGGCTAGAGAGCGTCTCGACGATGTGGCTCGGCGACCAGACGTCGTCCAGCGCCGCCTGTTGAGTTGGCGACACTCGGCGCCGGCAACCCGAAGCGCGGACATTCAGCCTCGGACGGATGCCGCCGTTTGCGGATGTCCGTCGCCGCAGGTGATGCAGAGGCCCGCGTCAGTTCTCGGCCCCCAAGTCTAGCGCTGGTACGCCCGTCCGCCCCGGAGACGCAAGCCGGGACCTGCACGTCCGCCGGCGACACCCGGCCGGCATCGACTTGATTCAGCGCCCTGCGAAGGTCGTTCAGGCACCGGGACCGCACCGGCCCGACCGACCCGGGAGCCAGGCCGAGTGACTGCGCTACCTGGGCGTAGCTGAACTCTTCCATCAGGAGCGCGAGCATGTGCTGACAACGAGGGGACAGCAGCTGGAATGCCTGCCGCAGCCGCTCCGCCCCTTCCCGGGAGAGGACCTCCTCCTCTGCCGAGGCCGCGCTCCGCTGCCCGCGTTCAAGGACCACGACCTCGTCTGTCGGTGCCGGCAATCGCCTGCCACCCAGATGTCGTAGCACCTCGCGCCGAGCCACCATCGAAAGCCACTCGGCCAGTCGCTCCGGCTGACGCAATTGATCGAGCCGACGCCAGAGCCGCAGCCAGGTGGCCTGGCTGACATCCTCGCAGTCCGCCTGGCTCAGCCCATACGAGCGCGCAATCGCGCTGACCAACGGACCGAACCGGCGTACCAGAGTTGCCCAGGCAACCTCGTCCCCCCCTCGACATGTCAATACGAGCGACTCCGTTGTGGCCGACTTCTTCACGAGGCCCCCTACCGAAGGTGAAGAAATGCCCAATTGCGCCTCGGTGACACGTGGGACCATCCCGGATATTCGTACCGGGCGGCCACGGTCGACCGGGCATTCCTGCTGCACGAGTCCTTTGCACTTGGTCCGAGCGATGACATTATGAACTCAAATTATGTGAAGAAAATTAAGGACTCAGCATAGAAGACCGCTGATGATCTGTCAAAAAGTTTTGGCCGTGGGTCGCATTTATTTACGCGCCCGTAAAGTGACCACGGGGGCACGCACCCGCGCCCGACGTGGCATAATTCCTTGCTCTCGCCGCGTCCATGTAGGCCCACCTGGGCATCGTCGTACGTCATCCGACCGGCGACGTGCCCGACCCGGGAATCTCAACTCTTCCGATTGATCACCACATCGACGCCACCGCTGGCGTTCGCCGAACCAGGACCGCCCGGCACCCCGTTCCCGGCGGGCGCCGGCTCTTGGCCCGGGCTGTCCGGAAGACCGTCGTGCTCCTTGATGCCGTGCCGATCCCACCAGCCGGCGACGGGCGCCGGCAGCCACCACGCGGCACGTCCGAGAAGCCGCATCGTGGCCGGCACCAGCAGTCCCCGCACGATGGTGGCGTCCACCACGATGGCGATCACCAACCCGACACCGACCATCTTGATGAAGACGACTCCAGAGGTGGCGAACGCCCCCACGACCACCACCAGCAGGAGAGCAGCACTGGTGATAATGCCGGCCGTACGTTGGACGCCGACTGCGATGGACTCGATCGGGTCACCGGTGCGGTCCCACTGTTCCCGGATCCGCGACAGCAGGAAGACCTCGTAGTCCATCGAGAGACCGAAGGCGATGGCCAGCATGAGGACAGGCATCGTCACGTCGACCATGCCGGTGGGTGTAAAGGCGAGCGGTCCGGCCAGGTTGCCATCTTGGAAGATCAGCACCAGCGCGCCGAAGGACGCGCTCAACGAGAGCAGGTTCATCACGACGGACTTGAGCGGCAGCAGCAATGAGCCGAACGCGATGAACAGCAGCACTAGCGAGGTCACCAGGACAAAGAGCCCCATCCAGGGCAACCGCTTGCCGACAGACTCGAGCAGATCGACCAGTTGGGCCGGACCACCTGTGAAGAGCACCTCGGTCCCCGACGGCGGGGGCACGGCACGCAGCGCGGCGAGCAGCTCCCGTGCCTGCTCGGACTGCGGGTCGAGTGTGTACCGGAGGTCGATGCGCGAAACGTCCTGCCCGGTGGCGACGAGTTGGGCGCCGTCCACCCCGGACACCGCGTCGAGCCGGCTGACGTAATCCTGGACAACGGTCTGCTGCTCGGCGCTCTGAGTCGCACCGTCCAACCGGATCACCGCAGCGCTGATCATTCGTGGAGGGCCGCCTGGGAAGCGCTCGTCGAGCACCTCTGCCACGGTCCGGCTCTCCGACCCCACCGGAAGTACTCGCTCGTCCGCGTTACCCCACTCGACCCGCAGGAAGGGAGCGCCCAGGACCAGAAGGAGGGCGACGATGCCGATGCTGGTCAGCACTGGGCGGCGCATCACCCTGTGTACGAAGAGGTACCAGCCACGACCGGGATCCTTCGACGACGCCTCGACCGACCTGCGCCGACGCGGCAACGGCACCCGCAGCGCGTTGATCCGATGCCCGACGACGGCCAGCACCGCCGGCAGCATCGTCATCGAGCCGACCAGCGCCAGGAGCACCGCCGCCACGCCCCCGAACCCCATCGAGCGTAGAAAGACCTGGGGGAAGAGGGTGAGACTGGCGAGCGAAATGGCGATGGTGAGGCCCGAGAAGAAGACGGTCCGCCCGGCGGTGTTCATGGTGCGTACGATCGCGTCGCTGACCGATCTGCTGATCGGCAGTTCCTCCCGGAACCGGCTGACGATAAACAGCGCGTAGTCGATGGCGAAGCCGAGACCGAGCATCGTGACGATGTTGATAGAGAACGGCGACACGTCGAACCAGTAGGTGAGCACCCGCAGCAGGGTGAACGACCCCAGAATCACCAGGCCCCCGACGAGTAGCGGCACCAGCGCCGCGACCGCGCTGCGGAAGATCAGCACCAGCAACACAAGCAGCAGCGGTATGGAGATCGCTTCAGCGAAGAGGATGTCCTCGGCGACCTGGGCGCTGATGTCACGTGACACCGCCGCTGGCCCGCCGAGCTGCACCGTCAAGCCGGGCGCGGCCAGGTCGTCTTCGATTTCCCGCAACGCATCGCCACGGTCGGCCGCGTTGTCGCCGGCGAGTTGTATCGCCACGTACGTGGCGCGCCGGTCGGTCGAGACGAAAGCATCCTGGTTGGTAGACCAGTAGGACGTGGTCCGAGCGACCAAGTCGGCCGGCAGTGCGGCGATGACGCCATCCACTGCGGCGCGGAACGACGGGTCGTCCACGGTTCGGCCCGCGCCGTCGTACAGCGCGATTACGTCGACCGTCTCGCGCCCCAGGGCCTGCTGAATGCGTTCCTGAGCGCGATAGGACTCGCTGGCCGGGTCGTCGAACCCGCCTTCGGCGTGCATGGCACTGAACAGTCCGGTGCCCCAGACACCGGAAAATACTACAAATGCTAGGGAAAGTGCCAAGAACAACCAACGTCCGCGCACAGCGGCTCGACCCAGAACACCGAACACATCGACCCCCCGTGTTAACGCATCGGCGCAGCGTCGCCCCCACCCATCGACGACCGCCCGGCCCATCGCCACTCTGGCATCTGGCACAGTGGAACGTCAAGACCTTCCCTTATGCTAGGTCGTCAGAAAGACGGCTCCACCCAGATCAAAGATTTGCCCAGGCCGCTGGTGCCCGTGACGACACCGGGGCGGGCAGGATGAGCGGGCACCAGACCCGGTGCCGGCACCACCGCACGGGGCGCGACGGGCTGCCAACCCGGACACGGCCGGCACCACGACGCAGGAGGTCGGCTATGCCCAGCAAACCATTAAACTCCACTGCCGCCTCGATGCTGGGTCTCCTGCACCAGGGGCCGATGACAGGCTGGGACCTCCTGAACGCCGCCGAGCGGTTGATCGGCAATTTCTGGTCGCTCGCGCAGAGCCAGGTCTACCGCGAACTCGCCGCTATGGAGGCGGCCGGGCTGATCACCGCCGGCACCCGCGGCCCCCGGGACCGCCGGCCCTACGAGCTGACCGATGCCGGCCGGGACGCCTTCGCCGAATGGGTCAACCGCGAACCGGGGAAGGAGAACATCCGCTTCCCACTGCTGCTCTCCATTGGATTCGGCCAGCACATCGACCCTGAACTACTTGCGCACTTCGTCGCCGAGCACCGGGCTCGGCACGCCGAACGGCTAGCGGATTACGTGAATGTGATTCGGGATACCGACGAAAGCGGGCGCGTGCCGGACCTGTACCGGCGGGAGACCCTGCGCTTCGGCGTCATATACGAGCAAGCGGTACTGAAGTGGTTCGACAGCCTGCCGGCCGAGGTGCGCGGCGAGGGTCGACCCGCGGCCGCCCGGTTCGCCGCCCAGCACGCCCAGCACGACCAGGACGAACAGGACGAACAGGACGACCAGGAGGAACAGAAGCGGATCCGATGACTGACGCACGCAGCCCCACCTCTTGGCGGTCGCGGGCGCTACAGGCGGTCGCCTCCCTCGCGGGCCTGGTCGTCGTACTGGGCAATGGTGCGCGAACCCGACCAGGCTGCCCGACCTTCATCTGCGTCGACCCTCGCCAGCGACGAAAGCCGACCGTGGCGATCTGACCGGGAGGTCAAGTTGCCGAAGATGTGCGGTCAGGTACGCGGCGCCCCGTCCGCAGAAGCGTCGCTACGCCGAGCTGCGGGGATCGGTGCCGAGGGGGCGCCGTCAGTGCGAGTCGTGCCCGCCGTAGCGACAGCCTAGTACTCGCGACGGTGGAGGGTGAAGGTCAAGACCAGTACGACCAGCACACCGACGATCAGCCCGAGGATCGCGCTGGCCACTGTGTTGACGAGCCAGCCGACAAGCTCGCCGAGGACGCCAGCGGCGTCGTGCGCGGCCTCCTCCACGTGGTGCACGGCCTGATACAGAAAGTGCAGGCCCAGCTGGCCCACGCCCACCCACCAGCAGGATGTGTCCGCCCACCCACAGCACCGCGGCGGTGCCGACCACCGTCAGCACGGTGAGAACGGGAGCTGCCGGACGCGAGCCGGCGGGACGACGACCGACGAGCAGGGACCGCCCGCTCAGACCGAGGGGTCGCCATGCGACAGAGCTGCGCGGCGACCCGCATCAGGTCGACGACTTGGCGGGAGGCGAACAGCCGAACAAGTAGGATTTCAAGCCCCCGGCACCGGGCGGGTCCCAGGGCCTGAAATCCTACTTGACACATAGGAATTGTTGGTTAACGTCGTATCCGTGACCAGCCAACACACCCTGCTTCAGGGCACCGCCATCGCGGTGTCGCGGGGATGCTGCCGTGGCTGGACCGCCGCCAGCGGCTGCTGCCGCTGAGCCCGCACCCCCTCTCCTTCCCTCCGCGCCGCCGGCTCGACGATGACCGGCTGCCGACTCCTCGCACCGATCGACTGTTGCTCGCCGATCTGCGTCCACGCGTACCCGTGGCGGCGCGTACCTGCCTTCGTCGACCCAGGAGGACAGCCATGACCGTCATCGCCGAACCCGTGACTCCGGTCGATCCGGACCTGTTCCGTACTCTTCTGCGCCGGCACGCTGCCGCAGTCGCGGTGGTCACCGCCGCGGGCGAGCCACCGGTCGGGTTCACCGTCACCTCGCTGACATCGGTGTCGCTCCACCCGTCGCTGGTGTCGTTCTGCCTGGCCCGATCGTCGTCGAGCTGGGCGACGGTCGCCGACGCGGAGCACGTCGCCGTGCACCTGCTCGGTGAGAACCAGCAGGACGTCGCGCGAACGTTCGCGACGAGCGGCATCGATCGGTTCGCCGCACATCCAGCCTGGCGGTACGGGCCGCACCGGGTGCCGCTGCTGGACGAGCCGGTCGCGTGGCTCCTCTGCCGAGTGACCCAACGGGTGCCCGCGGGCGACCACACCATCGTGATCGCCGAGCCGCTTGTCGCCAGCCACGGCGACGGCGCGCCTCTGCTCTACCACATGGGGCGTTACGCCGCCCTGCAACCAGCGACAAAGGAGTTGTAAGTGACCTCACCATCCCTCCTGGACCGTCGGGCGTTCCTGTCCGCGACCCTCGGCGCGGTCGCACTGGGCCTGACCGCCTGCGCCGGTGACGACACACCCACTGAGGCGTTGGCCGCAGGAGCTCCGCTGCCGCAGGCCGTGCCGAAGGGCACCAAGCTCGTCGTCGGCGACAAGGAGCACCAGAAGGCGATCGAGTTCTCCGGCGAGGCGGACAAGTTCAGCTTCGAGGTGGAGTGGGCGAACATCAGCGGCGGCCCGCAGACCCTGGAGGCATTCCGTGCGAAGGCGCTGGACGTCGGCTCGGTGGCGGACATCCCGCCGATCCACTCGCACTGGACCAATATCCCCACGAAGATCGTGGCCTCGAAGTTCCGCCAGGACCCACTCAACCACGCCATCTACCGGCTCGGCATCGCACCCGGCGTCACGGTCGCCACCCTCGCCGACCTCCGCGGGAAGAAGATCGCGTACAGCCCCGGGCAGGCGCAGGGAGCGCTCGTCCTGCGGGTACTCCACAAGGCCGGCCTCACCAAGAAGGACGTCAAGCTGGTGGAGCTGCCGAGCACCGGCGATGTCTACGCGACCGCGCTCGCGAGCCGCCAGGTCGAGGTCGCGCCGATCGGCGGGGTGCAGATCAAGCGCTACGAGACCAAGTACACCCGCGACGGCGCGACGACGATCGCCCATGGACTGCGCGACGACCCCGGTCACCTGTACGCGCCCGTCACCGTGCTCGGTGATCCGGCGAAGGCGGCGGCGATCCGCGAGTACACGCAGGCGTGGGCGCGGGCCTGGCGGTGGCGCGAGGCCAATCCCGACGAGTGGATCGAGCGGTACTACGTCAAGGACCAGGGACTGACCGCCGACGACGGCAGGTGGCTGGTCGCGAACAGTGGCGTGGCCGACATCCCAACGAGTTGGACCGAGGCCATCGCCCGGCACCAGGAGACCATCGACCTGCTGGCGAAGGAGACCGGCAACAAGCCCCTCACGGCTGAGGACCTGTACGACCGACGGTACGAGTCGGTGGGCGCACAGGCACTGGCTGCCGGAGGTGCCCAGTGAGCGCCTCGACCCTGGCCCGACCCCGGTCGGACGCCGCTGCTCCCACCGGCCGGCCGCGGCGCCGGCTCAAGCCGGGCCGCCCGATCCCGTTCGGGGCGGCGATCGGTCCGACCCTGCTGCTGGCGGTTTGGGCGGCCGGCTCGGCGACCGGCTGGATCGACCCCCGTACGCTGTCGGCACCCTGGACCGTAGTGATCACGGCGGGTGACCTCATCGCGGACGGCCGACTGCAGGACAACCTGGCCATCTCGGCGCAACGGGCGGGCCTGGGCCTCGCCATCGGCACCGCCGTCGGTCTGGTGCTGGCCGTGCTCGCCGGTCTGAGCCGGTGGGGCGAGGCCATCCTCGACGGCCCGATCCAGATCAAGCGAGCCATCCCCGCACTCGCGCTGATTCCGCTGCTCGTCCTCTGGTTCGGCATCGGCGAGCAGATGAAGGTCATCACCATCACGTTGGGTGTGTTCGTTCCCGTCTACATACACACCCACAACGGGCTGCGCAGCATCGACAGCCGCTACGTCGAGCTGGGCGAGTCGCTCCGCCTGCGGCGGACCGCCTTCGTCCGCCGGATCGTGCTGCCCGGCGCGCTGCCCGGCTTCCTGCTCGGTATGCGGTTCGCGGTCGTCGGGGCATGGCTGTCCCTGGTGGTCGTCGAGCAGATCAACTCGACCAGCGGCATCGGCTACATGATGGAGCTGGCCCGCGAGTACGGCCAGACCGACGTGATCATCGTTGGACTCGTGCTGTACGGACTGCTCGGCCTGCTGTCCGACGGCGCCGTCCGGCTGACGCAGAGGAGGGCCCTGTCGTGGCGACGCACGCTGGCGGACTGACCGCATCCCGGGCCGTACGCGTGCAGGGCCTGGCGCGAGGGTTCGGGGACCGGGTGGTCCTCGACGGATTCGACCTGGAGATCGGCACGGGCGAGTTCGTCGCGCTGCTGGGGCGCAGCGGCTCGGGCAAGAGCACACTGCTACGTGCGCTCGCCAGCCTGGACGGCGACGCCACCGGCTCGGGCCTGATCGACGTACCGGAGAACTCGTCGGTCGTCTTTCAGGACGCCCGGCTCCTGCCCTGGCAGCGCGTGCTGGACAACGTCGTCCTCGGCCTGCGCGGGCCGGACGCCACCGAGCGCGGCCGTGCGGCCCTCGCCGAGGTCGGCCTCGCCGGGAGGGAGCGGGCCTGGCCCAACGAGCTGTCCGGCGGCGAGCAGCAACGTGTGGCGCTGGCCCGGGCGCTGGTGTCCGAGCCGGAACTACTGCTCGCCGACGAGCCGTTCGGCGCGCTGGACGCGCTGACCCGACTGCGCATGCACGCCCTGCTGCGCGTACTTCATGCCCGGCACCGACCCACGGTGCTGCTCGTGACACATGACGTCGACGAAGCGATCACGCTTGCCGACCGGGTGCTCCTGCTGGACAGCGGTCGGATCGCCGTCGACCTCGCCATCGACCTGCCTACACCGCGGTCGTACCGACAGCCGCAGTTCCTCGCGTACCGCGAGACCCTGCTGCGGGCGCTCGGCGTCAACCAGACGGAAGGATGAGCATGCTGCACCTCAACGCGTTCCTGATGGGCGTCGGCCACCACGAGGCGGCCTGGCGGCTGCCCGAGAGCGACCCGTTCGCGCAGACCGACGTCGAGCACTTCACGCGCCTGGCCCGCATCGCCGAGCGCGGCAAGCTCGACTCGTTGTTCCTCGCCGACAGCCCGGTGCTGTGGAACAGCATCGGTCGACGGCCGGGCGGCACACTGGAACCAACAGTGCTTCTCACCGCCCTGGCCGGAGCGACGAGCCACATCGGGCTCATCGCGACCGCGTCGACGACGTACAACGAGCCGTTCAACCTGGCCCGCCGCTTCGCGTCGCTGGACCACATCAGCGGCGGGCGGGCCGGGTGGAACATCGTCACCACCGCCGGCGAGAAGGCGGCCCGGAACTTCAACCTGGACGACCTGCCGGCGCACCGTGACCGGTACGAGCGGGCCGCCGAGTTCATCGAGGTGTCCCTGAAGCTCTGGGACAGCTGGGACGACGCAGCGCCGCTCGGCGACAAGGACGCCGGGCGATGGGGCGACGACGATCTGCTCTACCCGCCGGAGCACTCCGGGCGGCACTTCCGCGTCGCCGGCCCCCTCAACGTCCCACGTTCCCCGCAGGGCTACCCCCTGCTGGTGCAGGCCGGTTCGTCCGAGGACGGCAAGGACCTTGCCGCCCGCTACGCGGAGGCCGTCTTCACCGCCCAGCAGACGCTCGCCGAGGCGCAGGCGTTCTACAGCGACCTCAAGCGGCGTGCCGCGCAGGTCGGCCGCGACCCGGACAGCATCAAGATCCTGCCGGGCATCGTTCCGGCCATCGGGGCCACCGAGGCCGAGGCCCGCGCCCTGGAAGAGGAGCTGGACCGGTTGATCAAACCGGAGTACGCCCGGCAGCAGCTCGCCACGACGTTGCGGGTCGCTCCGGAGGACCTGGACCTGGACAAGGAACTGCCCGCCGACCTGCCGAGCGAGGACGAGATCGAGGGCGCCAAGAGCCGGTACACGCTGATCGTCACGCTGGCCCGGCGCGAACGGCTGACCGTCCGCCAGCTCATCGGCAGGCTCGGCGGCGGGCGCGGGCACCGTACCTTCGCCGGCACACCGGAGCAGGTCGCCGACGCCATCGAGCAGTGGTACCGCGGCGGCGCGGCCGACGGCTTCAACATCATGCCTCCCGTACTGCCCTCCGGGCTGGAGACGTTCGTCGATCACGTCGTGCCGATCCTGCAACGCCGTGGGTTGTTCCGCACCGAGTACACCGGGAGCACCCTGCGCGGGCACTACGGGCTGCCCCGACCCGCCAACCAGTTCACGCGGCAGCTCACCACCGCGTCCCGCTGACCCACCGCGAAGGAGAAGTCATGGTCGACCAACGACCCTTCGGCCACACCGGCGTCCGCATCAGCTCGCTGACCCTGGGCGCGATGAACTTCGGACAACGGGGCAACCCGGACCACGAGGACGGCATCCGGATCATCCACCGGGCCCTCGACGAGGGCATCACCGCCATCGACACCGCTGACGTCTACTCCCATGGCGAGTCGGAGGAGATCGTCGGAAAGGCCCTCGCGGGCGGACGGCGCGACGACGTCTTCCTGGCCACCAAGTTCCACGGTCAGGTCGGTGACAACCCGCAGCACCGCGGCAACTCGCGCCGCTGGATCGTCCGATCGGTGGAGAACAGCCTGCGTCGGCTGGGCACCGACTGGATCGACCTCTACCAGGCACACCGGCCGGAGCCGGACACCGACTTCGACGAGACCCTGGGCGCGCTCACCGACCTGGTGCGCCAAGGCAAGATCCGTTACATCGGCACGTCCACGTTCGAGCCGTCCGCGATCGTCGAAGGGCAGTGGATCGCGCAGCGACGCGGCAGGGAGCGGGTGGTCAGCGAGCAGCCGCCGTACTCCATTCTGGCCCGTGGCATCGAGCGCGAGGTGCTACCGATGGCCCAGCGGTACGGTCTGGCGGTCATCCCGTGGAGCCCGCTTGCAGGCGGCTGGCTGTCCGGCCGCTACCACTCAGGGCTGACCGCGCCGATCTCCGGACGCGCCGAGAGGCTTCCGGCTCGCTTCGATCCGACCCTGCCCGCCAACGCCGCCAAGCTGACCGCCGTCGACGAACTGGCCGCGCTCGCCGACGAGGCCGGACTCACCCTCATCCACCTCGCGATCGCCTTCGTCCTGGAACACCCGGCGGTCACGTCGGCGATCATCGGGCCGCGTACCCTTGCGCACCTGGAGTCACAGCTCGGCGCCGCCAAGGTGACCCTGTCCGAGGACGTGCTGGACCGCATCGACGCCATCGTCCCGCCCGGCACCACGCTGAACCCCGCCGACGCCGGCTATCAGCCACCGTGGCTGACCGATCCCGCGTACCGCCGTGGCCGCGGCTCACCGGCGCGGCGGATCGGGGTGGCGCCGTGAGCGACAGCCCCTCGTCCACCCCGCACGTCGTCGTTCTGGTTGGTGACCCTCGTGCCGGGTCGCGGACCATCACCACGATCGACGCACAGCGGGCCGGCATGGCGTGACACGACCCTGACCCGGTTCACCCCCAGGCGCAGCGGGCACCGCCCGCCCTGCGGGCGATGCCCGCTGCCGCCATCTCACCAGCTGGAAGGCCGCCACCGATGAGTCCCACGTTGCTCTGGTACATCCCGAACCAGGTCCGGCCCGGCCACCGCGGCGACGACGTGATCGAACACCACAACAGCCTGGACACGCTCACCAGCCACGCCAGGGCCCTCGAGCACCACGGGTGGGACGGCGCGCTGATCGGGACCGGCTGGGGACGACCCGACACCTTCACCGTGGCCACCGCACTCGCCGCCCGCACGACGACATTCCAGCCCCTGATCGCGATCCGGCCCGGCTACTGGCGGCCCGCCAACTTCGCCTCCGCCGCCGCGACCCTCGACCACCTCAGCCAGGGCCGAACGCTCATCAACATCGTCTCCGGCAAGGACGACCTGGCCGCATACGGAGACGGCGCGAGCGACCCCACCCACCGCTACGCCCGCACCAAGGAATTCCTCCAGATCGTGCGCAAGCTGTGGACCCAGGAGAGCGTCACCTACCAGGGAGAACATTTCGCCGTCACCGACTCGCACCTGGCGCTCCGACCGGTCGTACACGGTGAACGCAGACACCCGCGGCTCTACTTCGGCGGCGCCTCCCCCGCCGCTGAGGAGGTGGCCGCCACCGAGGCCGACGTCCAGCTCTTCTGGGGCGAGCCACTCGACGGCGTGGCCGATCGAATCGAGCGGCTCAAGCAGCTCAGCGACAAACTGGGACGCGAGCACCCGCCGCTGGAATTCGGGCTTCGGGTCACCACACTGGTGCGGGACACCACCGAACAAGCCTGGGCCGATGCCGAAGCCAAGGTCGCCCAGATGGCCAACGGCACAGGTGCCGCACGTGATCAGAACTGGCGGGCCGCCGTCGGTCAGCGCCGGCTGCTCGACCTCGCCGCGCGCGGAGAGGTCCTGGACGACAACCTCTACACCACCCCCGGCAGGTTCGGTGGCGGTGGGGCAGGCACCACCTGGCTGGTCGGCTCTGCCGAGGAGGTAGCGAGCTCGCTGCGCAAGTACCAGCGGCTGGGGATCACCCACTTCGTGCTCTCCGACACGCCCTACCTGGCCGAGATCAAGCGACAGGGTGACCAGCTTCTGCCGCTGCTGCGCACCCGGTCACCCAGTCACGCGTGAGTCGCGGCCAACCGCTGCGGACAGCCAGGAGTGTCCTCATCGATGCGGGTGAAACCCACCGACGGAACGCGGGAACACGACGAGAGACCAGCTTCAGCTGGGACGCTGCGTGTGCGGGGCTCTCAACTCACCACAGTTGCCACTCGGTGCCGCAGTCGCGGCCCGGTCCATCCGGACCGGGCCGCGAGGCCGACTCGGGCCGCTGACGGGCGGCGGGGCCCGCTGGTCAGGTCACTGCCGGGTCAGGGCAGTGCCTTGAGGAACGGGCCGTGATTGAGCCGGAATTCCCAGGAGTAGTAGCGGTCCCAGTTGATCGACCAGGTCATGAGGCCTCGGAAGTTGGGGTTCGTTCCGCTGCGAGGGGTGTAGGTGCCGCAGTTCTGGCCTCGGACGAGGCAGGTCACCGCTTGTTGCACGCCGGCCGGGGCGAGGTAACCGTTGCCCGCGCTGGTGGAGGAGGGCGCCCCGAACGCGACCTGGTCCTCGCGCAGTGCGGGGAAGACCGCGTTGGCGTTCCCGGCGACGGGGAAGCCGGCCAGCAGCATGTCCGTCATCGCGATGTGGAAGTCCGCGCCGCCCATGGTGTGGTACTGACCGTCGAGCCCGACGATGGGGCCGGAGTTGTAGTCCTGGACGTGCAGGACGGTAAGGACATCACGCAGCGCGTGGATCACCGGCAGGTATGAGCCAGCCCTGGGATCTTGGCCACCCCACGGGCCTGAGCCGTAGAACTGGTAGCCGAGCTGCACGAAGAAGGTCTCCGGTGCCATCGTGAGCACGAAGCCGGTTCCGTAGCGCTGCCTGAGCTCACGGATCGCGGAGATCAGGTTGACCACGACGGGGGTGGTCGGGTTGCGGAAGTCGGTGTCGCCGGCGTTGAGGTAGAGGGAGTGGCCCTCGAAGTCGATGTCCAGGCCGTTGAGGCCGTACCGGTCGATGATCGCCGACACCGAGCGGACGAATGTGTCACGGGCGGTGGTCGTGGTGAGTTGCACCTGCCCGTTCTGACCGCCGATGGACAGCAGCACCTTCTTGCCTTGCTGCTGCTTGGCGCGGATCGCCGCGGTGAACTGGGCCTCGGTCTCCACGTTCGGACACTCGGCAAGGGGGCAGAGTTGGAAGCGGATGTCGCCGGAGGTGACGGAGGTGGGTTCGCCGAAGGCGAGGTTGACGATGTCCCAGTCGTCGGGCACGTCGGCCATCCGCAGGTACCCGGCGCCGTTGGCGAAGCTGGCGTGCAGGTAGCCGATCAGGGCGTGCTTCGGTAGCCCGTTGTTCGGTGGACTGGTGGGCGGCGGGGTCGTCGGTGGTGTCGTGGTGGGCGGTGCCGTGGTCGGCGGCGTTGTCGTGGGGGGTGCCGTGGTGGGGGGTGCGCCACCGCCGCAGGGCGCGCCATTGAGCGTGCAGTCGACGGGCGAGCCGGAGCCGGTGGCCAGGAAGCCGAATGACGCCGACGCACCGGGAGCCAGCGTGCCGTTCCACGAGCGGTTGGTGAAGGTGTGCCGCTGCCCCACGCTGCTGACCGTGGCGTCCCAGTACGAGCCGAGGGTGGTGCCCGACGGCAGGGTGAAGGCAACCTGCCAGCCGGTGATCGTGCTCGACCCGCCGTTGGTGATGGTGTAGCGGCCCTCCCAGCCGGAGCCCCAATCGGAGGTCTTGGTGAACACGGCCGTCGGGCCGGCCGCCAGGGCTGGATATGCAAAGGTCAGGGTCGCCGCGGCGGCAGAGACCAGGGCCGCCATGACAGCCAGGAACGGTGTTCGGAGTTTGCGCGCCATCCGGTCCTCCCGAGGGGTGCCCGATGAAGAATATCGACGGGAGACTAATTATTAGGTTTGTTAACTGAAGATGTCCAGGGGTGCGGAGGTCTTTGGACGCGCGTGATGCTCGGGCAACCGGCGCTGGGCGACTACCGTAAGCACGTGCTCGATCCCATGATCGTCTTCGATGCCTCGGGTCCGCTGGAAAGCCCGCTCACTGACGAGGTCCTGCGTGAGGTGGAGGCGCAGCTCGGGCGCAAGTTACCTGCTGCGTACGTCGACCTGGCCCAGCGACACAACGGCGGAATGTTGGCCCGTGACGCCCATCCCTCGCCCAGCCGAACCTCCTGGTCCGCAAACTACGTGGGGGTGTACACCCTGGCGGCGATCGGTCGGACTGCTCCCTTCAGCCTGTGCGGCGA
The DNA here is from genome assembly GCF_053605225.1 of Micromonospora sp. NPDC003944. Classification (NCBI taxonomy): domain Bacteria; kingdom Bacillati; phylum Actinomycetota; class Actinomycetes; order Micromonosporales; family Micromonosporaceae; genus Micromonospora; species Micromonospora sp. NPDC003944. The sequence goes on along the minus strand of NZ_JBSGIV010000052.1, from coordinate 37,345 downwards.
ACTCGGCAACGCGTTCTGGATAGCGGAGTGGGGCTACCCCGACATTGGTGTCTACATCGCCGACTGCCCCTCGGCGGGCCACGACATGATCGCCCTCGACTACCGGTCCCCTGGAGAGCCGAGTGTCGTACATGTCGATCAGGAGTGGAACTACAAGGTCACCGTCCTCGCCCCCGACTTCGAAACCTTCCTGGCTGGCCTCGTCGAGGAAAACCGAGTTCGATGGAGACGACTGATCGCAACCCGCCAGCCGCGCGGCGACCCCGGAGCGCAGTGGGCTCGCAGGTATCGCTGGGTTGCCAGAACCAGTTGTGCCGCACCGACATGGTGCCGTTGCATTCCGCCGGAGACCACCGCAGCGCGACGTCACCGTTGGTGGGCACGACAGACCACTCCGACGTACGCGAAACGCCAGCCTGGTTGCCGACCCAACGCACGTCCGATCCGCCGTCATTCTCGATGATGGCGATGCGCTTCCGGCAGTTCAGAGGACTACCTCGATGCTCCGTCCCGAACGAACACGATGGTGTGCTGGGCGTGCCTCCCGCAATCGCTGAAGGTAGCGGGAGGCACGCGCGGGCGAGACCGCTGGTGATCAGGCTGCGGTGATGGTCCACAGTAGGTTGGTGCTGCCGTCCCAGTTCCACTGTTTGACCGGGGAGCCGGAGGCGACCTGACTGCCGCCGTCGAGCACCAGTCCGGTCGTCCGGTTGGCGATGCGGTAGCGCCGGTTGCCCTGGTCGGTGATCTGCCACTGTTGGTTGTTGCCGCCATTCCAGGGGGCCTGCTGGGCGGCAGCCCCGTTGGTGGTCAGCCCGTAGCCGTCGACGACCATGCCGTTGGTGCGGTTGACGATCCGGTAGAAGCCAGTGCCCAGGTCGACGATCTGCCACTGGAGGTTGGTGCTGTTGTCCCAGCTCCACTGCTTCAGCGGCGATCCGGTGGCGACGTTGCCACCGCTGTCCAACACGAGACCGTTGGTGACGTTGGTGATCCGCTGATATGTCGCGGGGTTGAAGGTCACTCGCAGGGAGGCGATGGCGTCGTTGTTGCCGGTGTTGCGCAGGTCCGGGTTGTCGGCGGTGAACGTCCAGCTCGTGCCGCTGAAGTTGTCGTTCGCGTACCCGATGATCTGGTGTCCGGTCGGCACCCGGACCGAGGAGACGCTGCGCAGCCCGATCCCGGCGGACTGGAGTTGGGCGGCGGTGTAACTGCCGACGGCGAGGGCAGCCCCGGTGGCGTAGTTGACGTCGGCGTACACCCCGAGCGCCGCCGTGGGGGTGGATCCACCACCGAGGGTGGGAATGGTGCCGGAGAAGGTCAGCTTCACCACGTAGGCGGGTGCGCTGAACGGAGCGCTCGACGATGGCAGGGTGATCCGGAGCCCGGAGGCGTCCTGGGTGCGGGTTGGCAGGTTGAGGTAGCTGCCGGCGGTCGATCCGAGGAGTTGCACCCCGGTCAACGTGCTGAGGTTGATTCGGTTCGACGACAGCGTGGTGATGGTCACCGAGCTGCCCGGCCAGCCGAGGATCGTCGCGTACAGGACGCGGTTGTCCTTGGTGCGGGTGAACCGGATGTCCTGCGCGTTGCCGGCGACGGGCGCCACGAAGTAGCCGCCGCCCATCTTGGTCGGTCCCTCGCCGTAGGCGGACCAGGCGCGCGTGGAGTAGACGGACTCGCCGAAGCGGCCGAGGTAGTCGCCGATGCCGAGCAGGATGGTGCGCTGGCCGGACGGGATGGTGCCGTCAGCCGTCGGCGCGATGTTGAGGACCATGGTGCCGTTCTTGCTGACCCGGTCGATCAGCGAGTGCAGCATCTGGTTCAGGGAGTAGTAGCCGATGCCGACGGTGTAGCACCAACTGGAGCTGCTGATGCTGTCGTCGGTCAGCCAGTACGGGTTACGGATCTCGGCCGGCCCGCCGCGCTCGTAGTCGTAGACGGTGCCGCCGTTCTCCAGGCCGTCCTTGTAGGTGGCGACGACCTCCTTGTCCCAGGCGACGGCCCGGTTGTAGTAGTACGACAGGAACTTCAGCCGCTGCGCGTCGCTGATCCGGCGCAGGTCGAAGTCCTGCCAGATGAGGTCCGGCTGGGCCTGGTCGATGACCTCGCGCAGCTTGTCGTACCAGAGCTGCTCCTGCGCCGTCGTGCCGAGCTGTCCGTAGAGCTTGCGCAGGCTCGAGTCGGACTGCTGTGGCACCCACTGGTAGAAGCCGGTGAAGTTGAACGCGTGGTGCATCGCGACCAACACCTTGAGCCCTCGGCCGCGGATCGCGTCGGTATGCAGGCGCAGCAGGTCGAGCCGGGGGCCCTTGGCCACCGAGTTCCACTCGTTGACCTGGCTGTTCCACATCGAGAAGCCGTCGTGGTGCTCGGCCACCGGCCCGGCGAACTTCGCGCCGGCGTCGACGAACAGCTGCGCCCACTCGTCCGGGTCGAAGTTGCCGCCGGCCGACCTCAGCTTCGGCGCGAACTGCACGAAGCGGCCGGACCGGTCGTACGCGCCGTTGATGAAGTTGTGGTACGGCCAGGCCGACGGGTCGCCGTAGGTGTTGCGGTGGTGGTTGTTCTCGCCCGAGCCGGAGTTGTACATGTTGCGCGGGTACCACTCGTTGGCGAACGCCGGGACGCTGAACACGCCCCAGTGGTAGTAGATGCCGAACTTGGCGTCCTGAAACCACTCGGCCGCCGGCGGGTGTTGGCCGACCGAATCCCAGGTGGCGGAGTAGCTGGTCGGCCCGGGAATGGCGGCGTGGGCGGGAATCGCGCGGATCAACCCGCTGGCACCGACGGCGGCTGCGGCTCCTCCCACGCCGAGTGCGGACAGCAGGGTACGACGGGTGATCGGGGGACGGGACATGGGGATCCCTCCAGGGCAGGGTGATGGGTGGCGGGGCGGGCAACTCGAACATCTGACGTTAAGCTCTGCCATCGGTCTACGTCAATGCCATGAATGTCCACTTTGACACCTTTAGCCACGGCAATCGATAGGATTGGCTCGTCGCTCGGCTTCCCGGATGTCGGATGTATCAGGGAATGAATGTTGCGGCTGCCGGTCAGGTCACGCACCGAGGCGGGTCGGCCCGTGAGTTGCCGGCGCAAGGGTGATGCCGAGTTGTCGGAAGATGGCGCACAGGTGGGCGTCCACGCTTCCTGGGCTCACGAGCAGGTGCGCGGCCGACAGCTTTCGCCGCGGCCGCGCCTCGGCGGGTGTGGTTCAGAGTTCGTCGTGGCTGACGAGAATTCGGAAGAGCTGGTAAAGCAGACTCACCCGGCCCACAGCGGTGCCGATGATCAGCTTTCCGTCCTGTCCGCAGGCAACGCCTGGGCCAGCGATCTGGTCGTCGGCGTTGCCGGCGCCGTCCTGATCCTTGACGTCAAACCTGAAGCAGGGCGCGGAGGTCTGCGGCCGAGCCGCATTGCAACCGGAGAAGCAGACCTGCCCGCTCGACCCGGTTGACCGGATCGGGCGGGTCCAAGGCGGGCGGCGCGACATCGTGGCAGACGGCGTTCGCCCTGACCAGCGAAGAGCTGCGCCCACTGGCGTTACCCGCGATGCCGGCCCGTCGAATGCTGGCATTCCTCGACGGGCGGTACGACACCTGGTACCGCGACATCACACTCGAACCCGTGGCCGAGTGGCGGTGATTTGCGGTCAACCGCGCGGCGCTCGGTCCGTAGGAGCGTCGAGACGCCGAGCTGCACGGCTCGGCGGCGCGGGGATGGTGCCGTCAGTACGAGTCGTGGCCGTCGCAGCCGCAGCCTTGGGTTTGCGGCGGTGGAGCGTGAGAGTCATGACCAGCACGACCAGCGCTCCGACGATCAGCCCGAGGATCGCGCTGGCCACCGTGTTGACGAGCCAGCCGACGAGCCAGCCGAGAACACCCGTGGCGTCGTGGGCGGCGACCTCCACGTGGTGCACGGCCTCGTACAGGAAGTGCAGGTTCAGCTCGTTCGTGCCGAGCAGCAGGATGTGCCCGCCCACCCACAGCATCGCCGCGGTGCCGACCACCGTCAGCACGGTGAGAACCATCGGCATCGCCCTGACCAGACCGCGACCGAACGTGGCGACGGTGCCCGAACGTTGCGACAGGCGCAGCCCGGCGTCGTCCATCTTCACGATCAGGGCCACCACGCCGTACACCAGGACGGTTATGACAACGGCGACGACAGCCAGGATCACCAGGCGGGACCAGAACGCCTCATCGATCACCTCGTTGAGGCTGATGACCATGATCTCCGCCGAGAGGATCAGGTCGGTTCGTACCGCCCCGGACACCAGTGTCGTCTCGTCCTGCACCGTCTCCTCGCCCGCGCCGGAGGCACCGTGATGGGCGATCTTGGCCCACACCTTCTCCGCGCCTTCATAACAGAGGTAGGCGCCGCCGAGCATGAGGATCGGAGTGAGCAGCCAAGGCACGAACTGACTGAGCAGCAGCACCGCCGGCAGGATGATGAAGAACTTGTTGCGCAGCGACCCCACGGCAATGCGCTTGACAATCGGCAACTCGCGCTCGGCCGCCAGGCTCCGCACGTACTGCGGCGTGACGGCAGCATCGTCGACGACCACGCCCGCAGCCTTGGCGCCGGCCTTCGCGGCGGCCGCCCCGATGTCATCGATCGACGCGGCAGCGGCACGGGCCAGCACCGCCACGTCATCCAGCAGGGCTACGAGTCCACCGGCCAAGGGAGGGTCCTTCCAGGGTTGCGCAGAATTCGAACTGACCTATTCTCGCTCAGGTCCCTGCGCGCGGCACGACACCGCCCGGTCGTATTAGGCGGTGGAGGCACTGCTACGGCCGCGCCAACCGTCTACGAGTTTCCGCAACGCTTCCCGGTGGATGGCGAGTTCGGCACCGTCCCGGTCGGCTCGGGCTACGGTGAGCGTGCCCAGGACCGCCGGCCCGCTCCGCGGCTGCGCGGGACCCTGCCCGGAGTTGCTCCCGGTAGCGCCGGGTCACGCGCGCGACCTCATCGTCGACTGGCGTCGACATCGCCGCCGCAACCATGCACCCCCACCCGCCGCCCGCACTGCCCAGCGCGGCCGGCGGGGTCGACCCACGGACAGGGTGGGTCACCTGTTCGTATCAGTGGTTGAGGTAGGCGAGGACCGCGCGGACTCGCCGGTTGGCGTCCTCGGCCGGAGGGAGGTCGAGCTTGGCGAAGATGTTGGTGATGTGCTTCTCCACCGAAACCGGCGCGAGGACGAGCGCCGCGCAGATGGCCGCGTTCGACAGTCCCTGCGCCATGAGGTCGAGTACTTCCCGTTCCCGTGCGGTGAGCCCGTCGACCCCGTGGTTGCGGCTGTTACGGGTGAACAGTTGCCGTACCACCTCCGGGTCCAGGGCGGTGCCACCGTTGGCGACCCGCTCCACCGCGTCGAGGAAGTCGTCGAGGGCGGTCACGCGGTCCTTGAGGAGGTAACCGACACCACCCCGACCGTCTGCGAGCAACTCCACGGCGTAGGCCCGTTCGACGTACTGGGAGACGATGAGCACCTTGGTGTCCGGGTCGGTCGCGCGCAGCGTCAGCGCGGCGCGCAGTCCCTCGTCGCGGAAGCCGGGTGGTAGCCGGACGTCGATGATGGACAGGTCTGGTCGGTGCTCGGTGACGGCCGTCAGCAGGGCGGGTGCGGTGTCGACGGCGGCGACGACGGTGTGGCCGGTGTCGGTCAGTAGCCGCACCATGCCGTCCCTGAGCAGCAGCAGGTCCTCGGCGATCACGATGCGCATCAGTGGGGCAGCTCCGCGGACAGGACGGTGGGACCGCCGGGTGGACTGGTGATGGTGAGTCGCCCGTCGAGTGCCTCGACGCGGCGGCGCAGACCGTCGAGTCCGGATCCGGTCGGGTCGGCGCCGCCCTGCCCGTCGTCGGTGAGGGTGACTGTGACGCTGACGGCGGTCCGGGTGAGGCTGACGACGCAGGTCTTGGCGTCGGTGTGCTTGCCCGCGTTGGCAAGCCCCTCGGCGATGACGAAGTAGGCCGCCGACTCGACCGCCGCCGGGTAACGGTCATCGGGGTCACCGCGGATCTCGACGGCGAGCGGGCTGTCGCCGGCTAGGGCGGCGACAGCGGCGTGTAGGCCCCGGTCGGTGAGGATCGGTGGGTGGATGCCACGTACCAGCCGGCGCAGCTCGGCGAGGGCGTCGTCGAGTTGCCGGCGGGCAAGCTCGACGTCTGATACGGCGGCGGCGCCGGTTCGCAGCTTGCGGGCCGCCAGTGCCAGCGTCATGCCAGCAGCGACGATTCGGGCTTGGGCGCCGTCGTGCAGGTCCCGCTCGATCCGACGCAGCTCCGCCGCCTGGGCATCGACGACCCGTCGGCGGGTCTGGGCCAGACGGGCAGCTTCCTCGACCAGGTGCCGATGCGCGCCGGGAGCCAGCAGTGCCCGGGCCAGTTTGGCCTGGGCCAGTCCAGCGGTTCGCAGGAGCCACGCGGTCACCGGCAACAGCAGCACGCCGAGGACGGTCAGGCCGAATCGGCCCGGAACGGTCGTCATGAGCGGGCGCATCGGAAACGGGGCGTGCGGGTTCGGTACCGCCCACGCCCACAGCGGTGCCACGACGGCGGCGAGGTGGACGACAGTGACCACGGTGGCCGCGATGCCGCCGGCCAGGCCCAGCGGGAAGAGCACAACCAGCCAGGCCAGGTCTCGCCACGTGGCCGGTTGCACCGCGACGGCGCTGATCCGTTGCCGGATGGTGCGGCCCTGGCTCGGTAGGTACGGCGCGGCGATTGCGGTGCCGAGCACCCAGCGTGCCCGGCACCGTTCCAGGTTCGCGAGGCGCCGGGTCACCCAGGTGGCAGTAAGGAACGCTGGCCCGCCGAGCTGCGTGATCGCCAGCAGACCGACACCGAGGATGGATGCCAGGACCCAGGCAAGGCCGACGAAGCCGGCGACGAGGCTGCTGACCAGGTACGCCAGCGCCCACGCCGTCATGCGGATCATCGCGGCGATCGTACCCGCAGCACGCCGGCACCAGTCGATGGCCGCCGGCCGGACCCGCCCCCCGACGATACGGAGGACGGGTCCGAGCGGCGACTCGTGGGGAGCACGGTCAGCGTCCGTCGCTCAGGGCCGGCAGGCTGCGGCGCCGCAGCAGGACTCGGGCCGGTAGGGCACCCGCGACCAACCCCAGTGCCGCGACACCACCGAGCATCCCCAGGTAGGTGCCGGCATCGACGAACACCCGTAACGTACCGTCCTGCGCGGTGCTGAAGGCACCGACCACGATCGCGGTGACCAGGACGCCCAGCGCCAACCCGGCGCTGACCGTGATCATCGCTTCGCGTCCGAGGAGCCGGTGCAGCTGCCTGGTCGTCGCCCCGACCAGCCGCAGGTCGGCGAACTCGCGACGACGCGCGGCGGTGGCGATGGCGAAGGTGTTGACGACCGCGATCGCCGTGAAGCCGAGGGAGATGATCACCATGAGCTCCCAGGCGCCCTGCTGGTTCTGCGCGTCCGAGGCGGGTGCCGCGCCGAGCGTGGGAGTCAGCCGCAGGTCAGGCCACGAGGCCGCGATCCGATCCGGTACGTCGCCGCTGTAGCGCAACCCGACCGTGCTGACCAGTCCGCGCGGGTCGTGTGCCGCCACCAGGGCCGCGGGCAGCGCGAGGTCACCGAAACCACGGGCTCGGGCGTACACCCCGGCCAGTCGCAGGTTGACCTGGTGACCGTCGGCGAGCCAGATCCGCACGTCGTCGCCCAACCGCCATCCGTACTGGTCGACGATGTACTCGCTGGCGGCGAACGTCCCCGTGCCCGGCAGCGTCCCGGCGCGCAGGTCGAGGTCGAGCGCGGTCTCGGTGCCGGCCAGCAGGAGCCCCTGCGTGACGTAGTCCTCGGGCTTGCCGCCCTGCTCGACGATGGCGCGGGTCGGCAGCGTGGCCGCCGCACCTGTCACACCGTCGAGGGCGGCGAGCCTTTCGACGGTGCCGAGTGGAAGCCCGCCCGGCGCGGTCACCTGCGCGGTCGCGGATGCCGTCCGGTCCACCTGCTCCTGCGCGGTCAGTTCGTCGATCAGGGAAGTGTTGAGCAGCATGGTGGCATTGATCGCGAACATGAGAACGAGTGGAACCGCGACCGCCGCGACCCGACGCGGCTCGGCTCGGGTGACCAGTCCGGCCAGCCATCCGGTGGCGCCTCCGGCGCCGACGAGGCGGGAGACCGGTGTCGTGAGCACCCGGATCAGCAGCGGGCCGAGGGCCGCGACCGTGCAGAGCAATAGTGCGGACGATACGAAGCTCATGCCCATGCCGAGCGGCCCGTCGAGCGGGACGAAGACGAGCAGCGCGACCGCACCGGCGGTGGTCACCACCGCGATGGCAGTCCGCAGGACGAAGCCGCCGGTCGGTGCGTTCGCGGTCTCGGCGAGCGCCTGCGTCGGAGCGATCCGCACCGCTCTGCGGCCGGCGATTCGGGCACCGATGAAGGTCACCACCATTCCCGCCACCGCGGCGGCGATGAGCACGAGCACATTGGTCCGTACGCCAAACTGGGCCGGCACCGCGCCCAGGTCCCGGAACCGGGCGGCCACCAGGTGGGCGAACACCACACCCAACGGCGCGCCCGGCAGCGCGGCGAGCCCGGCGAGCAGGGCGCTTTCCACGCCGAGCAGGCGGCGTAGCTGACCGGGGGTCGCGCCGGAGGTGCGCAGCAGGGCCAACTCGCGAAGACGCTGGCGTACGCCGAGCGTGACCGTGCCCGTGAGCACGAAGATGGCCGAGAACGCCGTGATACCGATGACGAAGCCGAACATCGAGATCGGACCGATGTAGTCCGGCAGGGATCCGGGCAGGTCGGCCTTGACCCGGTCCACCCCGGTCAGGACCGGCGCCTCACCGGCGGCCCCCTCGACGGCGCGCCGAAGTGCGACCAGATCGGCACCGGGGTTGACCAGGACGGCCACCGCGGTCGGGCCGGGCAGTCCCGACACCGACGCCGCCTCGCTGTCGGCGACGAACAACGCACCCTGAGCCGGCAGCCCGTCCCGCCCGGCCGGCGCGGCCACGCCGGACACCGTCATCTCGCGGACGCCGGTCTTCGTGGTGACGACGAGACGTCCGCCCACCGTGGTACCCGAGCGGTTGGCGAGGTCGGCGTCGATGACGACCTGTCCCGGGCTGGGCGCCTCGCCAGCGCGCAGCGCGTACGGGGTCAGCGGTGCCGAGGCCCACCCGTGTCCGATCACGGGAGCGTCGTCGGCGCCGCGCAACTGACGGCCGTCCGGTGTGCGCGCCTGCACCGGGAAGGCGAGGTCCGCGACCGCGGTGGTCACGTCCGGGAGGTCGCCCAACCGGCCGGCAAGATCCAGCGGCAGCGAGCCGGCGCCAGTGAGCCGCTCGGACTTGACCTTGCGCTTGACCTTGACCTTGTCCTTCTTGTCCTTGGTGGTGACCTTCTCGAGGGTGACGTCGCGGTCGCCTGAGACGACGACCGCTGCCGCCGCGAACCGGTCGGCCGGCGGCTTCGCCGTGAGCACGGAGGCAAGCAGTAGACCGCCGCCAGCGAGCAGCGCCACGGCCAGCAGCGCGGCGAAGAACGTGCCAGCGTACGCACCGCGGTGCTGGCGAAGCGTGCCGAGAGCGAGCCGGATCATCGGACGGTCACCGCCATCATCTGCGCCGCGACCTTCTCGGCGGTCGGGTCGGCAAGCTCCGAGACGATCCGACCGTCGGCGAGGAACACCGCGCGGTCGGCCCACGCGGCGGCGGACGGGTCGTGCGTCACCATGACGATCGTCGTTCCGGTGCGGTCCACCGCCTCGCGCAGCAGCCCGAGCACCTCACGGCCGGTCGACAGGTCCAGCGCACCCGTCGGCTCGTCGGCGAAGATGACCTCCGGTCGACTGGCGAGGGCACGAGCGAGCGCGACCCGCTGGCGCTGACCGCCGGACAGTTGGCCGGGCCGGTCGTTCTCCCGTCCGGTGAGCCCGACCCGGCGCATCACCTCCCGCGCCCAGTCCCGGTCCGGCTTCGTCCCGGCCAGCCGCTGCGGCAGCAGGATGTTGTGCCAGACCGACAGCGAGTCCATGAGGTTGTACGACTGGAAGACGAACCCGACCCGCCGCCTCCGTGCCTGAGTGAGCTGCGGCTCACGCAGGCCGCCGATGTCCTCACCGGCGAGGAGTACCCGGCCGCTGTCGGGCCGATCGAGGCCCGCCGCGCAGTGCAGGAGCGTCGACTTGCCCGAGCCCGATGGTCCCATCACCGCGCAGAACGAGCCGGCCCCGAACGCGACCGACACACCATCCAACGCTCGGGCGCCACCTCCGCCGGGATAGGTCTTCGTCACGTCGAGCACCTCGACGACCAAGCCGCCGGCCGTCATAGTCATACCGCTGTTTCGCATGGTGAGAAGCCTGATCGAGAGGGCGTTCGCGGAACACACGGCGACCCATGATCATGGTGGTGGGGAAACCCCTACCGTCAGAGGTTCGGCGTGGTGACAAGCTGCCCGCTCGGCAGGCTGTACGCGGGAACTCGTCCTCACCGAACTTGTCTCCGCCGTACAACCAGCCGGGCAGGACCGATCGGCCGAGGGGCAGGTAGGCCGTCAAGAGCACACCGATCGCCGCGCCTTGTCAGCAGCAGGTGACGGCGCGCTTTCACGGCGATCCGGGAGGGCCTCCGGCGTTCAGAGGGCGGCGATCGAGGTGGGAGCTCGTTCTTGCCGCGCCAGCGCGCGTATCAGGTCCAGGGAGCCGTGTCGCCAGGCGGCGAGGCTGCTCAGCAGATGGATCGTCGCTTCGGCCGCTGCCACCGGCATCGATGGCGTCGGCAAGTTGAGGCTGACAGCTAGGTCGTCGATGTGCACGACCAACTCCATGACTCGGGTCAACAGGAAGTCATCGACCCTCAGGCCCCAGTCACCGAGGTTAACGATGCGGTCGAGAGGTTGTGCTGGCACCACGGCCCGCAGCTCGGTCAAGGCGGCGTCGACCATGTCCGCGAGATCCGCGGCGGTCGTCGACGCGGCTGCCTGCTCGCTGCGGTGCCGGATGCCGATGTTGTCAGCGCTGCCAACTCCCGACGTCACCCAGGTGTTGCCGGCGAAGTGTTCCAGCACCGAGATCGCGGACTGTCCTGGCGCGGCGGCGAGGAAGGTCACCGTGTGAGTTACCTGGTAGGCAAGATGGAGAGCCAGGCCGGCCGTCGAGAAGTCGGCCAACGCGCTGGGCGTGGACCACCGCTCGGCCAGTATCGGTTCGCGCAGCAGAACTGCGGCGGTCTCGGCGGCGTCGAGAAAGGCGCGTCGGATCATCGAGTGCACGCTATGCCCCGCGGGCGCCTGTTGTCATGGGTGCTCCTGCCCGCGAGGGGTAGTACGTGGGCGTCAGGAGATCCGCCCCGGCGGTAATGAGTGTTCGTACAACCTCGGACAAGCGCGCACACCCCGACCGTGGCGATCGCCGAATTGGCACCCATACGCTCAGTGCCGACCACAGCCCAACAGAGAAAGCGAGGCCAGGTCTTGAAGAAATCACTGCTGGCGCTGGCGACAGCCGCCATGCTCCCGCTCGGCGTGCTGGCCGCGCCGAGTCCCGCGCTTGCCGCCGGTTGCACGACCACCTCGACCATCCTGATGCGGTTCGCGGACGGGTCACCGTTCCGCTCCGGCTACAGCAGCACATCCCCGTTGATTGGGTACGCCTACTCGGACTACACCTACGCGATGAACGGCCGCTGCACCAGTGCAGCCGGCCTCCTGTGGTACCGGGCTGCTGGCTCACCGACGATGTACATCTACAGCGCCCACCGAATCAACTAACTTCCCGCACCGGGCAGTCCGGAACGGAGACGTGGGCGGTGACGATCCGCCAGCCGACGGGTAGGCGTACCCAGGTCTGGGTCTGCCGCCCGGTGGGCGCGCCGCCGGCGTACCCGAAGCGGGTCGTCACCACCGCGAGGTCCCCGCCGAAGGCGGTGACCACCGGGTCCACCAGCCGGCGACCGGCCGGCGGTGGCGGTTGCGCGGCCCGCCACTTGCGCTGCTCGTCCAGCCCGTACTGGTGGTCGGCGAGACCGAACCGCACCGTCCGGTCGGAATCCCAGAAGTACGCGCAGATCCGGTCCGCGTCGCCGTCGGCCAGCGCCCGTTCGTAGTCGGCGAAGGCCGCCGCCACCTCGGCGACGACGTCGGCCCGGTCGATCTCCATCCGGTACGTCCCTTCGATCCGTCGGGTCGGGTGTCGGCCGGCCCGGTCGGGAGCCGCTACCTCGCGACCGGGCCCGCCCACTCAGCCGGGCAGCGCGGACGCTTCCCGGTCGGTGTCCGTCCGCTCGCTGGCGGGGTCAGCGCGATCGGGCTGCTGGTCCGGTTCGACCTCCTCCGGGTCGGGCTCGCGGGGCGTCGGGCGGCCGAGCGCGAAGACGGCGCAGATCACCGCCACGAAGAGATAGCCCAGTGCCACCTGGCCGTTGGCGTTCCACTCGATCCGCTCGCCGTGAATCAGCCCGATGAACGACAGCACCGCACCGGAGCCGGCGAAGATCGCGGCCCGGACGAAGCGCCTGTCGATGATGAAGACCACCACCGCGCCGAGCACCAGCCCGGCGAGGATCGCGCCCTGACCGAGCACCAGCAGCCCGTCGTAGATCACCCCGGCGCCGTTGAGCGCGTCGTCACCGACCGCTGCGGCGGTGGTGCCGGCGGCGGCAAGGGCGTTGTCGATCTGACCGGTCGCCCAGGCCGCGATGTTCGGGATCAGCGCGGCGACCACGGCGGCAGCGTGCGCCCGGGGCGTCGCCTGGAACGCCTGCGCCCCGATCAGCAGCCCGATGTAGAGCAGGATCGGCACGATGGCCGCCGTCGGGAAGATCGCCCCGAGCAGCCCGAACATGCCGAGGAAGCACAGCACCGCGATCACCACGCCGGTCGCCATGGAGTAGCCGCTGCGTCCGCCCGCCGCCTTCCAGCCCGGGTGCCCGACGTAGACGGCGGGTGGGAACGGCGAGCCGAGCGCGGCCCCGACCACCGCGCCCGCGCCGTCGGCGAGCAACACGCTGCGCAGGTTGTAGTTGTCTCCCGCGGTGGCCGCGCTCTCCACGTTGGTCATGCCCTCGGTGAAGTTGTAGACGCCGAGCGGGATGGCCGTCGCCAGCAGGGGTGCCATGTCGGCCAGCCCGGCGCCGAGCAGGTCCAGCTTGAACGAGGGTACGGCCAACGCGATGTCCCGGGCCGCCGCCGTGACGTCCGGCACCGACATCGCGCCCCCGGCCCAGCCGATCGCGGTGCCGAGCAGGAGCGCGGCCAGCCCGATCGGGAAGTTGAACGGCAGCTTCACGTCGGTGAGCAGGCCGATCAGCAGCAGCGCGAAGACGGGCAGGGCGACCCAGGCCATCCGCCACATCTGCCCGGCCGGGTTCATCGAGATGAAGGTGATGGAGATCCCGGCGAGGGTGCCGAGCAGCGCGGCCCGAGGCGCGTACCGGCGGATGTAGGGCCCCACGAACGCGCCGATCAGCACGATCACGCCGATGATGAAGGCCCACGCCAGCCCGGCCTCCCAGGCCCGCACCGGGTCCTGGGTACGCAGGTAGATCGGCAGCATGATGACGAAGATGACGATGAACATGTGCGGCACGCTCGGCCCGTACGGCAGGGCGGTCACGTCGGTGCGGTTCTCCCGTCGGGCCAGCCGGCGGGCCAGGTAGGTGTAGTAGATGTTCCCGGCGACCAGGGCGATGCCGAGCGCCGGCAGGATCGTGCCGAACACCTCCCCCTCGGGAAGGTTCACCACACCGAGGCAGAGCCCGGTCAGGGTGAGCACGTTGACCAGGACGTTGACGCCGAAGCCGAAGAATGCGTTGGTGTCGCCGCGTACCCAGTACGGGAGCGGGGCGACTGTCGGTGTGGTCGAGGCCATGACTACTCCCGGTCAGGACGAGGGCTGCAACACGGGGGTGGCGGGCAGCACGGCGCGCACCTGCGCCGAGTCGGCGACCCAGCCGAAGATGCCGCCCTGGGCGGCGACCATGTCGAGACCGACCCGCTGGAACTCGGGAAAGTAGGACCCGACACAGTCGGCGAGCACGAGGCACTCGTACCCGCGGTCGTTGGCCTCCCGGACGGTCGTGTGCACGCACACCTCGGTGGTGACCCCGGCGACCAGGAGGCTGCGGATGCCCCGCTCGGCGAGCACGGCGTCCAGGGCGGTGGCGTAGAAGGCACCCTTGCCGGGTTTGTCGATGACCGGCTCGCCGGACAGCGGCCTCAGCTCGTCGACGATGTCGTGGCCGTACTCGCCGCGGATCAGGATCCGGCCGTTGGGCCCGGGGTCACCGATCCGGCGGCTCGGCGCCCCACGGCTGAGCTTGGCCGGCGGGCAGTCGGACAGGTCGGGAAGATGCCCCTCGCGGGTGTGCAGGACGCTCAGACCGACGGCGCGGGCGTCGGCGAGCAACGCGGCGAGCGGGGCGATCGTGCGACGCAGCTGGCCGACATCGTTGCCGAGACTCTCACCGAACCCGCCGGGTTCCAGGAAGTCGCGCTGCATGTCGATGACGAGCAGCGCCGTGGTGGCGATGTCGAAGGCGTACGGGCCGGGTCGCGCGGCGGCGATTGTCAGCACTGTCCCACCTCACTCGGCCATGGCGGCGATGACGTCGTCGGATGTGGTCACGCAACCGAACACGCCGCCCTGCATGGTGACCATGTGCAGCGCCGCGTCGTGGTTGGCCTTGTCGGTGGCGCCGGTGCAGTCGGACAGGATCAGGCACTCGTACCCACGGTCGTTCGCCTCGCGCATGGTCGTGTGCACGCAGACGTCGGTGGTGATGCCCGTCAGGATCAGGTGGGTGATGCCCCGGGTCCGCAGCACCAGGTCGAGGTTCGTGGCGTAGAAGGCGCCCTTGCCCGGCTTGTCGATGACCACCTCGCCGGCCACCGGGGCGACCTCGGGCACGATCTCCCAGCCCGGCTCGCCCCGGACCAGGATCCGACCGGCCGGGCCGGCCGAGCCGATCTCGGCTCCGATACGCGCCGAGCGCCACCGCTTGTTCGCCGGGAGGTCGGACAGCTCAGGATCGTGCCCCTCCCTGGTGTGTACGACGAGCATGCCGAGCGCGCGGGCGTGCTCCAGCAGGCGGGCGGTGGCCGGCAGACCGGCCCGGGTGAGCCCGATGTCGTAACCCATCGCGTCGACGTAGCCGCCCGGTCCGCAGAAATCGGTCTGCCAGTCGATGCAGAGCAGTGCGGTACGCGCGGCGTCCGCCACGCCGTCGTACGGCCACGGATAGGGGTTGGCCGGGACCGGTCCGATGCTGCCCATCCTCTCGCCTCCTGTCGTCATCGCGGTTGTCTGTCCGCCCTATTGCCGGACGGCCGCGCCCCGGTATGCCCGCCATCCGCCGGCGGCGCTGATGTCCTCGGCCGGCGGGGCGGCCGCGTACGCCTCACAGAGGAAGCCGAGCACGTCCCGCCCGTCGTGCAGCCGGACCCAGCCGAGCGAGAGCGGAGCCGGCACCCCGGCCAGCAGCCCACCGACCGCGTGCCCGGGCACTCGCCACAGCTCGACCTCGATGGAGTGGCCGGCGGGTCCGCCCGGCGCTACCCGCACCAGACCGGGCAGCCCCTCGCCGTCCGGGGTGTCCATCCGGAACAGCCGGTAGAGCGGGGCGGTGCGGGCGGCGCCGACGAGGAATGCCCCGCGCCCGACCAGCTCGGCGTTACGCGACTCGCCTGTCAGGTGCCGGCCGACGACAGCCACCAGCAGCTCGGCCGCTGCTGGGACGACCTCGACCGCTGTGCCGGGCGCCTCGCCCTCGGTGAGGGTGGCGGCCAGGCGGGCCAGTGTGGTGTCGGTGAACGCCGGGCCGACCAGGGTCAGGCTCGCCGGTCGTCCGGCGCTGGTGAAGCCGTTGGGCACTGTCACCGCGGCCAGGTCGAGCAGGTTCGCGAACTGGGTGTAGCGGCCCAGCATGGCGTTTCGCCCGATCGGGTCCTCGGCGATCTCGTCGAGCGTGAACGTGGTGCCGACGGTGGGCACCACCAGCACGTCGATGTCCTGCCAGAGCTGGTCGACCTGCGCGCGCAGCTCACGCAGGCGGTGCTGGCCCCGGAAGGCGTCGACCGCGTCGTGGCGCCGCCCGGTCTCCAGCACGGCTCGGGTGACCGGGTGCACGGAGTCCGGGTGCGATCGCAGGAAGTCGTCCAGGGCGACGAGTCGCTCGGCCACCCAGGGCCCGCGGTAGAGCAGGTCGCCAGCGTCGAAGAAGGCGCCGAGCGGCACCGACCGTGGTGACCCGACGAAGGTCCGCAATCGTTCCACCCCCGCGGCGAACCGGGCCTCCTGCCCGGTGTCGCCGAAGAACTCCAGGTCTCCTGAGTGGGGCACCCCGAGGCGTAGCGTTCCCGGGATGCGGGGAACCACCTGCTCCGTCGGCAGCGGACGCCCCCAGGGGTCTGCCGTCGTGACCGCACGGGCCGCGTGCAGCACCTCGACGGCCCCGGCGACGTCGGCGGCGAAGACTGACACGCAGTCCAGCGAGCGGCAGGCCGGGACCACGCCGGCGGTGCTGAGCAGTCCCCGGGTGGGCTTGAGGCCGACGATCCCGTTGAGCGCGGCGGGCACCCGACCGGAGCCCGCGGTGTCCGTACCCAGAGCGAAGCTGACCTGGCCCGACGCCACCGCCACCGCGGAGCCGGAGCTGGAACCCCCGGAGATCAGGCCGCCGCCGAAGACGCTCTGGCAACTGCCGTACGGCGAGCGGGCCCCGGTCAGGCCGGTGGCGAACTGGTCCAGATTCGTCTTGCCGACGAGCAGCGCGCCGGCGTCGAGCAACCGGCGCACCACCGGGGCGTCCTGGGCCGCCAGGTACCCGAAGTCGGGGCAGCCCGCAGTGGTGACCATGCCGGCCACGTCGATGTTGTCCTTGACCGCGAACGGGATGCCGTACAGCGGCAGTGCCGGGTCACCGCGACGGGTCAGCGACCGGGCGCGCTCACGCAGCCGGTCGGCCGGGACCGTGCTGATCCAGACCGGTCCCCTGTCGCGCCCGGCGAGCCCGTCCAGAACGCGTTCGGCCTGGTCCGCCGGGGTCAGGCTGCCATCGCGGTACGCCGACCGAAGGTCCGAAATCGATCGTGATGGATCTGGCATACTGTCGATTGTCGACAGTTCTGTTACGGCAAACCGCGCGCTACGTAACGACAATATGACGGCGCGTGGAGCGAGCCGGCCGGCCTTCGTGTCCCACCTCAGCCGAGGTACGAGCGGGCTCCGTGCCCGGTGAGCACGGTGAGCACCTCCTCCGGGTCTCCCCCGACGACAGCCTCGTAGAGCCGCTCGTGCCGGTGAACCCCGTCCAGCGGCTGCGCCATCTCCGCCTCGCGGCGCAGGTTGACTGCCATGTAGAGCTGCAACTTCACCAGGATCGAGCCGTACACGGCGGAGAGTTGCCGATTGCCGGCGAGCGCCACCAGCTCGACGTGGAACTTCCGGTGCGACTCGGCGACCGCCAACCGGTTGCCGGCCCGGGTCGCCTCTCTCATCCCATCCAGCGTCGCCCGCAGACCGGCGAGATCGCTCTCCCGGCCGACGGGGATCCCCGCCCGCACCGAGAAACGCTCCAGCACGTCACGCAGCTCGTACAGCTCCCGCACGTCGCGGTCCGACAATGTGGCTACCCGCACCCCACGCCGGGGCACGTGCTCGACCAGACCCTGCTGAGCGAGCAACCGCAGCGCCTCCCGCAACGGCGCCCGGCTGATCCCCAGCCGGCGGGTCAGCTGCTCCTCCACCAGGCGTTCACCCGGGTTGCTCTTGCCGCTGAGGATCTCCCGGGTCAGCCGAGAGACGGCGAGGTCCACCAGACTGACGCTCTCCAGCTCACCATCCACCGTCGATGCGACCCCGTCGTTCACTCCGACGAGTCTGCCACCTGCTCCCCGACGGCCACCCGTCGGCGGCGGGCTGCCAGGCATCGGCGGGCGCCGTCCTCATGGTGGTCTTGTGTGGGTCCGACTCGGAGACGGGCCGCTGTATCCCCGCCTTGATCTCGGCCAGGTGTAACGCTCAGGATGCCGGCCGCTACGGGACGCCGAACACCGAGCGTGACGACTCGTCGTGTGCCCGCGCGCACTGTCTGCGGCTACGTGAGTTAATCCTTTGCCCGTTGTCCCCTCGATGCGGATGATCCGGTCCGTGGGCCTCTCGCGTACCGGACATGTGGGTTTAGCAGTACCTCGGCGTGCTGGCCCCGAGGATGCCCGAGCGGTCGCCGACCTTCTTGTCCGGTCCCGTCGGGCCGCAGTCGGCGCCATCCCTGCTTCGGTCCACCCGGATAACGAGGTTCGAGAGTGGGTCCGCGCCATCGTCATTCCCGAGCAAGAAGTATGGCTGATGGAGGACACCGGCAGTCGACCGCTCGCGGTGCTGGCTCTGGATGGTGAGTGGGTCGACCAGCTCTACGTCGACCCGGCCTTCACGGGCCGGGGGTTGGGCTCCCACCTCATCGAGCTCGCGAAGTCTCACCGCCCGGCGGGACTTCAGCTGTGGACGTTCGCGACCAACACCGGGGCGCAGAGGTTCTACCGTCGCCACGGATTCACTCTGACTGAAAGGACCGACGGGTCCCGCAACGAGGAGAATGCGCCCGACATCCGCTTTGTTTGGACGGCGCCACCGTAGCCGCCGAGGCAACCGCTCAACGGCACGTGCGGACACCGCCCTACCGCCTCCCCGGGCGCCGACGCTGACCCCTGCCCGCGCGGCGGCCGTCCACGCCAGGGTTACCAGCGCCGCCCCGGCCCCCGCTGCCCCGGCCTTGAGCACGTTCCTCCGTGTCACATCAGACATGAGTTCCTCAAACCGCGCGGATCAGAGGCGGGTGCAGGTGAGGGACGGTGTCGTCGCCGCGCCGTTGGCGGTGAGACCGAAGGTCGTGGACGCGCCGGCGGCCAGGGCACCGTTCCAGGTTTCGTTGGAGACGTTCTGGGTGCTGCCGCTGGGTGCGTTACGGCCGCCCCAGATCTGGGTGATGCTTTGCCCGTTCGCGAACACCCAGCTCACTCGCCATCCGGTGATGGCAGCGGCGGCGGTGACCGTGACATCGGCCTGGAAGCCGCCCGACCACTGGTTCACGGTCTGGTAGGTGGCCGCGCAGCCGCCCGTCGGCGGGTTCGGCGGCGGCGTCGTGGTTGGCGGGGTCGTCGGCGGCGGGGTGGTGGGCGGAGCGCCGGTGAACTGGGTGAAGAATCGCCACACCTCGCCGGGGACCCAGGTCCGTGAGCCGCTGTCACCGCCGGCGCCGTCCTGTGGTGCGGCGATGTGGCCACCGTCGAACGCGGCCCACGCCACGGGGTAGCCGGCCCGGCAGCCAGAGTAGGTGTAGACCGTGTGGGTCAGGCTGCCCGCCCTCGGCTCCGGCGGGCTCGCGGCGGTGCAGCCGTTGTTGCGGACGAAGCGGTCGCGCAACGACCGTCCGCTGGTGATGCTGTCGCCGATGCCGTGCACGCCGAGGTACGCGATCGGCTGGGTGCCACCACTGCACCCGCTGAGCGTGCCGGGCGAGGACTGGACCGCGACCGCGCGGAAGACTGTCGGCCGTGCACAGGCGAGCGCGTGGCTCATCGCACCGCCGTAGCTGAAGCCGACGGAGAACCGTTGCGTCGTGTCGACACAGAGGTCGCCCTCGATCCTGCGGAGCATGTCGTCGACGAAGGTGACGTCCTCGCCACCGGAGTTGGCCCAGCCGTTGCCGATGCCCTGCGGCGCCACGAAGATCGTGCTGTTGTTCGACAGCCGCAGCAGGCCGTAGTACGCCCAGACGTCCCGCTGGACGGTCTGGCCGGTCGCCACGTCGACGGCGGTGCCGCCCCACCAGTGGAAGCCGAAGACCAGCCGGTACTGGCGGTTGCGGTCGTACCCGTCGGGGAGCTTCAGGATGAAGCTGCGGTTCTTGCCGCTGCTCTGGATGGTGTACGTGCCGTTGCCCAGGGTGGGGGCCTTGCCGCAGCCGGCGGTCGCTGCCAGCGGGCTAACCTCCGCGGCGGACACGGGGCCGGGGGTGTTGGCGAGCGCGGCGCCGGCCATTGCCGCGACGAGTACCGCCGCGGTTGCCAGTGCGCCGGCGATGGACGAACGTCTTGCCATGATGTGACTCCTCTGTCGGTCGGTGGTCGCCGGTGGGCACCGCAGCGGGCCAGATGTCGCGCCCGCTGCGGTGCGACGGTCAGGTGGTGCAGGTGGGTGATGGTGTCGAGGGCGTGCCGCCGCCGATGAAGCCGAACGTGGTCGACCCCGCCGCCGGGAGTGCGCTGTTGTGGCCGACGCCGGTAACTGAGGCCGTCGATCCGCTGGTGCTCAGGGTTCCGTTCCAGACCTGGCTGATGGTCTGACCGTTGGCGAGGGTCCAGCGAACCGTCCAGCCGTTGATCGCCGCCGCGCCGGCCGTGACCGTCACCTCTGCCTGGAAGCCGCCGGTCCAGGAGTTGACGGTGCGGTAGGTGGCGGTGCAGCCAGTCCCGCCGGGCGGCGGCGTGGTCGGGGGCGGCGTGGTGGGAGGCGGCGTGGTGGGAGGCGGATCGGAGCCCTGGTGGAACTGCCACCAGTTGACGTTGTAAAGGTTGCCGCTACCGCCGGCGAACCGCAGGTACACGTCCTGAATGCCGGTCGCGCCGCTGATCGGGCAACTGACGGTGGTCCACGTCTGCCAACCGCCGGTGCCCGCAACGGCGCAGGTGCCCACTGTGGTGCCATTGACACCGCCCAGCCGCACCTCGATGCGACCACCACTGGACCCGGAGGCCACCCGGGCGGTGAACGAACCGGCACCGGAACCGAACGCCACACCCTTGACCTTGATGTAGTCGCCGTTCTCGATCCAGCCGACGTTCATGCCACCTTCGCTGGACGCTTCGGTCTCGACCCCGGAGGACCAGGCGATCGTCTCGGCCTCCTGCCGCAGATACGGGTTGAGAGTGCCGACCTGCGGCGCGCCGGAGGTGGTCATGGTGATCGTCGGGATGGTGCCGTCGGAGCGGTAGGTGAACTTCTCCACCGCCACCGATCGGGTGAAGCCGCCACCGCCCGGCAGGGCGCCGTTGTGGTAGAAGAAGTAGGAACCGCCGTTGAAGTCGATGATGGCGGGGTGGTTGGTGAACGCGTTGCCCTGCCGGGGCATGATCGTGCCGCGGTAGGTCCACGGCCCGGTCGGGCCAGGCGCTGTGGAGTAGGCGATGAACTCCGAGCAGCATTCGGCGGCGAAGATGTTGTAGTACGTGCCGTTGCGCTTGTAGACCCAGGGTGCTTCCTCGTACAGGGTGGGGCGGCTCGTGTTGCCGCTGCGGGCGCCGAATCCGGCCGCGGTCAGCGGGATCCGGGTCGGGCTGCCGGAGAACGAGGTCATGTCGGTGTTCAGTCGGACGTACCAGAGGTTGGGGTTCCCCCAGTACAGGTACGCCTGCCCGTCGTCGTCGACGAACGCGTGCGGGTCGATCTCGCCGTTCTCCACGAGAGGTCGTCCGATGGCGTCCCGGAACGGGCCGGTGGGGCTGTCCGAGACCGCGACACCGATGGCCATCCGACCGGTGGCCCGGTTCTTGACCGGCACGTACCAGTAGAAGCGGCCGTTGCGGTAGACGGTCTGGCCGGCCCACGCGTCGGCGCTGGCCCAGCTGAACGTGGCCAGGTTCATGGGTACGCCGTGGTCGGTCCAGTTCACCATGTCCGCCGACGAGTAGACGCGCCACTCGCGCATCGTGAAGTAGGTCGAGCCGTCCTCGTCATGGCCGGTGTAGAGGTAGACGCGCCCGTTGTGCACGAGCGCCGCCGGGTCGGCCGTGTAGATGGTCTGCACGATGGGGTTGTCCGCGCGCGCCGCCGGCGGCGTCAGCACGAGCACGCAGAGCAGGCTCGCGAGCAGTGCGAGAGCCCGCCGCCGAACAGTGTTCGTCACGATGACCTCCCTCGGTCAGGACGTGATGCGGAAGGTGGCGTCCTGCCTGTCGTTCGCGCTCGAACTCGCGCTGAGCGGGTCGATCCGCAGCACGTTGCCGGCGTGTCGCAGGTACCGGTCCGGGAAGTTGTAGGAGCGGAACGAGGTCCACGTGCTGTCCGCCAGGCCGGCGGTGCGGTGGAAGGTGGCGTCCGCGCGGAAGGTCGCGGTGCCGTTGTTCGGGTCGAGGCGGATGGCGTAGTTGCTGTGCCGCAGGAAGTTTCCCGGACGGTTCACCGACTCGAACGAGACCGCGGCGGCGTCGGCCAGGCCCGGCACCAACCGCCACAACTGGTCCTGGTACGGGTCGAACGGGTACGGGTCGAGGCGGCCGATGCTGTTGGAGTGTCGGACGAAGTAGTCCGGCAGGTTCGATGACTTGAGCCGCACCCAGTTCGGTGTACCCCACCGGGAGACCAGCCCGTTGTACTCGGCGTCGCTGATGCCCTGGATCGAGCCATGCTTGGAGTTCAGCGGTGGGGTGTAGTCACGTTGGTTGAGTGACGTCCACGAGTTGCCGCCGATGGTGGAGGTGGACCAGATGTAGTAGTCGGCGTTGACCGGGCTGAACGAGTCGCCCCAGAGGTACCAGCCGTTACCTTCGTTGCGCTTGACCAGCAGCGGCGCCTCGATGGCGTTGCCCATCCGCAGTCCGCCGGTGTAGGTGGTGAAGCTGTTCGGCGCTCCGGTCGAGGAGCGGGCGCCGTAGAGGTTGCCGTTGGAGAGGTTCTTGTAATACAGGTACGTCGTGCCGCCGTCGACGACGATGTCGCCGTCGAGGACGCCGAAGCCGGGGCTGAAGAACACCTGCTGGGCGCTGACGTTGACGAAGTCGCTGGTGTAGTTGACCATCAGGACGTCGCCGCCGCTGTTGCACGAGTAGACGATGCCGTACTGGCCGCGAGAGGCGTCCCAGAAAGCCGTCGGCGCCCAGGTGTGCGCGTTGAGGGTGTGCATCCGGATCCGGCGGTAGCCGGTGAAGTTCGTCAGGTTCGTCGAGTCCCACACGTGCAGGTACTGGCTGTTCTGACCGAAGTTGGTGCCCTTGAGGTCGGTGGCCAGCACGACGAAGGTGCCGTCCTGCTTGCGGAACACGAACGGGTCACGGAGGCCGAGTTGCCCCTGCGTCGGGGTGACCACCGGGTTGTTCTGGTTGA
This sequence comes from Micromonospora sp. NPDC003944, assembly GCF_053605225.1. Classification (NCBI taxonomy): domain Bacteria; kingdom Bacillati; phylum Actinomycetota; class Actinomycetes; order Micromonosporales; family Micromonosporaceae; genus Micromonospora; species Micromonospora sp. NPDC003944. The sequence continues at coordinate 14,252 of NZ_JBSGIV010000052.1, read as the reverse complement.
GGGGTGTCCAGTTCAGACCGTCGCGGCTGACCGCCAGGTGGAGGCCGTAGTCCGCGCCCTGGAAGCTTGGCGTCTCGGTGAAGTAGGACATGACGTACGCGGTGTTCGCCGCCCACGCCACGCCGGGCAGCCCGGCCACGGACGCCGCGGTCAGCGCGCCCGACGCGGCTGCCGCTTTGATCAATGCTCGTCGACTGATCGCCACGATACTGAACCTCTCTGGCGTTGTGCCTGTTGATGAGACTTGTCGAGGTGCGCGGTCGAATCCGGGACTGCCGGACCGATGCCAGGGCCGGGGCAGACGGTCGTCGCCGTCGGCGGGGTTCTGGTAGGAGGCCACACGTCACGGGTTCGATGGCAGTGAACAAGCGCTGCCGGTCGATGTCGGCGCCATGGCCAGGCCAGCGACGAAGATCATCGTTAGCGCTAACAGGTGCGGCCCGTCGCACCCAACGCTGGATTCACCGATGTCTCGCTGGCGCCCGAGCTCCCGGACGGCGCGCCACCTTTGCCCACATCGACTCTCGTGGATCGCAAGGCGGTCGTCAAGGTGTGACGACCATGTTTCGCGAAAGTTTTGCCCGGCAACCGGACCCCGATCGAGCTCCCGGACCTCGCCGTCCGAGCATGAGCCCCGCATCTCAGGCAATCGGCGCGAAGGACGAACGCACGAAATGTTGTCGTGAACATTTCTGCAGCGTCGGCGTGTGCGGGGCGGAAGCCTTACCGACGGGCTGAGCACGACAGAGCCGCCCGTAGACTTTCTCTCGTGATCGAGGATGGTCAACGGCGGAGCGCCCGCAAGCCCTGGCGCGGTGACCTGCCCATCGCCACGATCGCCGAACTCGCCGGGGTCTCCCCACCCACGGTCTCCAAGGTTCTCAACGGCCGAGGTGGCGTGGGCGAGCAGACCCGGCAACGAGTGGAGGCGCTGCTACGCGACCACGGCTACCGCCGGCGACAGTCCAACAGCCCGACCCGCTGCATCGAGGTCGTCTTTCACCAGATGCTGCCCTCGATCGCCATGGAAATCCTGCGCGGCGTGCACGAGGTCGCCGGCGCGAGGGACTGCACAGTCGGCTTCACCGATGTTCGCCGACGTGTGTTGGCGGGGCTGCCCTGGATGGAACCTCTGCTACTTCGCCAGCCGACCGCGGTCATCACCGTCTTCTCCCTGGTCACCGCCGATCAGGGCGAGCGCTTCGCCGCCGGCGGCATACCGCTGGTCGCCATCGACCCCATCGGTGAGTTGTTCCCGACGCCCGCCGTCGGGGCGAACAACTGGAGCGGCGCCCTCGCCGCCACTCGGCACCTTCTTGACCTCGGCCACCGGCGGATCGGTGTGATCACCGGGCCGGTCAAGGACCTGTCCGCACGGGCCCGCCTGGACGGCTTTCGGGCTGCACTGGATTACGCCGGCGTCCCGTTCGACGAGACCCTCGAACGACGCGGTGTCTTCACCTTCGAGGACGGCCACGACCTCGGTGCCCAGTTACTGACCCGATCCGACCCGCCCACGGCTGTCGTCTGCGGCAACGACCTCCAGGCGTTCGGCGTCTACGCCGCGGCTCGGGAGGCGAACCTGCGCATTCCTGACGACCTCAGCGTGGTTGGCTTCGACGACGTCGACCAGGCCGCGTGGCTGGCACCGCCGCTGACCACGGTGCGACAGCCGTTCGGTGAGATAGGTGCCACCGCGGCACAGCTCGCGCTGGCCCTGACCGACGGGCAGCCTCTGACCCAGGAACGATATGAACTCGGCACGACTCTGGTGGTCCGTGGCAGCACCGCACCACCCGCCTCCGGATCAGCCTGAAAGCGCGAACTGGTGGTGGCCCGGGGTCCGGGCCACCACCACGATCACGAGCAGGAGATCTCGCCGTACGCCACGGTCTGTGTTGCCTGCACGATCCGGCCGTCGACCACTGTCGACGCCGTCACGCTGACCGCCCCGGCCGGAAGGCTCTTCTGGTGGATGGTGAACGGGTGGGACCGCTCCTTGCCGGCTCGCAGGTTGTTGAAGTACTTCGCGCCGAACTCGGATTGCACAGCGACATCCATCGGGGTTGAGCCCTCATTGCGCACCACGGCGGTCAGCTTCACCGTGTGCCCGGCACACGTCGACTCCAGAGTCGCCGACACACCGACGACGTCGACCTGGAATGAGGCGGTCCGCGTCTGACCCGCCACCGTGTAGGCGACGGTCACCGTCTGCCTGCCCGGCTTGTTCGGGTCGTACCCCGAAACGGTGTACCCGCCGTGGCCGGCGAGCAGGACCTCGTCGCGGACGCCGTCGGTGTAGTCGGCCGTGACCACCAGACCGGTCAGGTCGAGGGCCTGACCGAGGGCGTAGCTGGTCCGCGTCGGAGGCGTCCGCACCGAGACCGACGACGGGTCCGCGCCACGCAGGGCGGCGTGCTCCGCCTGGGTCAGCGCGAAGATGTTCCCATGGCGGATGACGCCGAGGGCGAGGTTGTAGTTCGGTTTCTGCGTCCAGTCGATGGGCGTCCACTCGCCGGAGGCGAGGTCGTCGCCCCAGTACGGGTGAAGCTGCTCCTCCAGGCGGTTCCCGGACGGCGAGCCGAGCCACTTCTGGTCGGCATAGAGGTAGTAGCCCGCACCCCGCGCGTCGCCAGGGTTCGCCTTCACCACCATCGGCGCCTCGGCGTAGGTGGTGGCCATGGTGTCGTGGGTGATGCAACCCTTGACCAGCTCCCACTGCTCGGGCGGCGCGAGCACCGACGCGGCCCGTTCCTGGTAGATGTCCTCGGAGCCGCACGAGGGGACGTGCTTGGTGGTGCCGACACCGGTGGAGGTGCGGTCGGTGACGAAGCGGTGGTAGGACCCGTCCTCCTCATCCTTGATGACGACGGCGTCGAGGGTGCCCTTGCCCGGCCTGTCGATCATCACCTGGGCCGGTGTGAACGTCACGAAGTCACGGGTGGTCGTGTAGAGGGTCTGGTTCCGGGTGAGCGGGTAACGGCCGTTCGGGTCGGTACGGTCGGGCGTGTAGTAGGTGCCGCTCGGGTACATCGAGGATGTCCAGTACACGACGTACGCCTCGATCGTTGGATCCCAGATGGCCTCGGGCGCGAACGTCATGCCCGCCTCCGGTGGTGCCACCAGGACGTGTCGCTGCTCCGACCATGTGCGCAGGTCGGTGGACTCCCACACCTCGATGTGGCGGCTGGCGCCGCTCTGCGCCCAGTCCCAGTTCTGCCACCCGTACGCCCGGCCGTCGACGTTCAGATCGGTGGCGACGAGGTAGAACCGGTCGCCCTCGGGCGACCGGACCACGGACGGGTCGCGTACGGCGTGCATGCCCTTCGAGGAGCGGAGGAAGACCTGCCCGTCGTTGGCCGCCTCCCATCGGGTCGCGTCGTTGCCGACGCTCGTGGCCAGGTAGATCTGCTGGCCCTCCTGGCTGTTCGACCTGGCGAAGTTGACCATGCCGTACCGGGAGAACGGCGCGAGTTCCACTGCCGGTCGCACCGTCAGGTCGAAGTCGCGGCAGGCCTGCCGACCGTCGGCGCGAGCGCACGCCGTCAGGGTCACCCCAACCGGCTCGGACCCGGGGGGCGGGCGGCGGACCACGCCTGGCGCGATCGGCCCGTCCGCGGTGTCGGACACGACCGTCGGATGAGACGACCTCCAGGTGACCATCGCCTGCGGCACCGCCGGCACCGTGGTCGGAAGCGTGACGTTGCCGCGTACGTCGTCAGAGTCGGGGATGACGATCCGGGCCAGGGCCAGCTCCGCGAGCCCGGCCGGGCCGACCTCCCCGGCTCGCGCCACCGGCCCGGCTCCCGCCACCACCAGCGAGACCGCCACCATGCCGACCGCCGCCACGACCAAAGCGCGGGTCAGCGCCACGACGCCCTCCGACCCGGCTCGCACCGATTCATCAAGCTGACGCCCATCGGGTCCTCCTATGTTATCGCTAACACGTAGGCGCCTAGCATTGAAACATCGAAGTAACTCGCCGTCAATGGGCCCGCAATCCGCGCTATCGACCATCACAAATCGGCAATGGTCAGACGTCTGACGCCTGACGACTGTCATCAAGTACGGCCTTGCGCGACCGTACGGCTATCCGTATGTTATCGATAACATCGATGTTTCTCCCTTGTTTCGGCTCATCGATCCCGGTGCCGACTCGTCCGTCCACAGTGGTCGGACAGGCTCCGCGATGAGCGACCACCACGCGAAGCCGGCCCGCCCTGCGCTGCCTCCTCGCGTGTAGCGACAACCGTGGCAAACGCTCGCGGCTCGACGGCACCACCGGCATACCGGGTCGCCCCCGTTCCCCGATCCGGCCCGCCCCGACCCACGCCCGGCCGCCACGGCCCCCACCACCACCAACCGAACGAGAGAGGTCTCCCCCATGGCCCTGACTCGACGAGCTTTCACACTTGGCGCGGTCGCCGCCGGCGCGGCCACCGCCACCGGCCTGACGATCACGCCCGGCGCGGCCTCAGCCGCCACCTACACCGGGTACGTCATGACCTACTTCACCGAGTCGCCGAACTTCGTCGGCGCCGACTACGGCCTGCACGTCGCCGTCAGCCGGGACGGCCTCAACTGGACCCCGTTGAACCAGAACAACCCGGTGGTCACCCCCACCGCCGGGCAGCTGGGGCTGCGCGACCCGTTCATCTTCCGCAAGCAGGACGGCACGTTCATCGTGATCGCCACCGACCTACGCGGCACGAACTTCGGCACCAACAGCCAGTACCTGCACGTGTGGGACTCGACGAACCTGACCAGCTTCACCGGTTACCGCCGGCTGCGGATGCACACCTACAACGCCCACACCTGGGCCCCGACGGTGTTCTGGGACGCCAACCGCGGGCAGTACGGCATCGTCTACTCCTGCAACAACGGCGGCGACGTGTTCCTGGTCAACTACACGTCGGACTTCCAGTCGGTCAGCTCACCGCAGGTCTTCTTCAGCCCCGGCTTCGGCGTCCTGGACGGCGACATCGTCGTGGACGGCGGCACCACGTACCTGTACTACAAGAACCTCGCCAACGGCAACCTCTACGGCGCCCGCTCGTCCACCGGAGCGCCGAACAGCTTCACCACCTACACCGGCGGGCTGCGACAGGGCGACGCCATGGAGGCACCCCTGCTGGTCAAGCGCAACGAGGGCAACGGCTGGTACCTCTGGGGCGACTCCTTCATCCCGGTCAACGCCGACTACTACGCCTGGTCGAGCAGCAACATCACCGCCAACGCCTGGACCGTGCTGAACCAGCGCGACTACACCCCGCCGCTCAACGGCAAGCACGGCTCGATCCTCGGCATCACCGAGGCCGAGTACACCGGCGCGGTCAACCGGTGGGGCACCCCGAACTGGGTACGGCTCAAGTCGTCCAACTTCCCGGACCGCTACGTGCGGCACCTCAACGGCGTCGGCCGCATCGACCCGTACCCGTTCGACCCGTATCAGGACCAGATGTGGCGGATGGTGCCCGGCCTGGCCGACTCCGCCGGGGTGTCCTTCGAGTCGGTGAACCGGCCCGGCAACTTCCTCCGGCACAGCAACTACGCCATCCGGCTCGAACCGAACACCAACACCGCGACGTTCCGCGCCGACGCGACGTTCCACCGCACCGCCGGCCTCGCCGACTCCGCGTGGACCTCCTTCCGCTCGTACAACTTCCCGGACCGGTACCTACGACACAGCGGGAACGTGCTGCGCATCGACCCGTTGAGCGCGTCCTCCAGCGCCACCGACCGGCAGGACGCCACCTTCCGAATCACGTCGTAACCAGCGGGGAGGGTCCGCTATCGCGCGGGCCCTCCCTCCCACCTTCTCGGTACTACACGGAAATCTGTCGATGCTTCCCGCCGGGCGGTGCGGCGGCCCCCCGTGGAGGCGTCCTGCGGAAGGAACCCACGATGCCCGAAGCACAGGGACCACCGGTTCGTCGTCGTCTCCTCCTCGGCGGCGGCCTGGGAGCCCTCGGAGCCATGGCGATGCCCCCGTTGTCGGGGGCCGCAGCACCACCAGGGGCCGCAGCACCACCAGGGGCCGCGGCCGCGCCCTGGGTCGACCCACCCAACGGCTACCCCGAGTGGAACAACAACATCGGGATCTTCCAGGTCAACGCCCAGCCGCCGCACGCGACCCTGATGCCCTACGCGGACCTCGACCAGGCGCTGAACGCGGACCGCACCATCTCGCCGTTCCGGTCCAGCCTCGACGGCACCTGGCGGTTCCAGCACGTCAACCGGGCGGCCGACCGCGATCCCAGCTTCCACCGGACCGATCTGAACGACAGCTCCTGGCGTCCTCTCGGGGTGCCGGCCAACTGGCAGCTACACGGGTACGACTTCCCGATCTACACGAACATCGCGTACCCCTGGTGGGGGCCCAGCGGCTACGACGAGGCCCGGACGCCACCGTTCGTGCCGACGCAGTTCAACCCCGTCGGTCAGTACCGCCGGACGTTCCAGGTCCCGTCGAGCTGGCAGGGCCGGCGCGTCCACATCCACTTCGAGGGCGTCAAGGCAGCCTTCTACCTGTGGATCAACGGCACCCGGGTGGGTTACCGCGAGGGCTCGTACACCCCGGCGGAGTTCGACATCACCGACCACCTCCAGGCAGGCACCAACCTGATCGCGGTCGAGGTCTTCCGCTTCCCGGACGGTGACTGGCTCGAGGACCAGGACATGATCCGGCTCTCCGGGATCTTCCGGTCGGTCTACCTCTACTCGTTGCCGACCGTGCACCTACGCGACTTCAAGATCGAAACGCCGCTGCGGGACAACTACACGAATGCCGACCTGGTGGTCGCCGCCAGCCTGCGCAACAGCGGCGTCCAACAGACCGGCACCTACACGGTCGAGACACAGCTCTACGACCAGAACCGGCAGCCGGTGTGGTCCGAACCGCTACGCACGCAGATCGCCATCGGCTCGGTCGCCGCCGGGCAGGACGCCAACGGGCGGGGCACGAAGGGTGTCGCGGGCCCCCGCCTCTGGTCGGCCGAGTACCCGAATCTCTATACGGCGGTGCTCCAGCTGCGCGACCCGTCGGGCGCGATCGTCCAGACCGTGTCGACCAGGGTCGGCTTCCGCGAGTTCGCGATCCGCAACGGTCTGATCCGGGTCAACGGCCAGCCGGTCTCGCTGCGCGGGGTCAACCGGCACGAGATCGACCCCGACCGGGGTGCCGCGCTCACCCGCGCCGACATGGTCCGTGACCTCCGGGTGATCAAGCAGCTCAACATCAACGCGGTCCGGACCGCGCACTACCCGAACAACCCGACCTTCTACGAACTCGCCGACGAGTACGGCCTCTACGTCATGGACGAGGCCAACCTGGAGACACACGGGGTCATGGCCGGCTACCCGGCCTCCCGGACGGACTGGACGGCACCCGTCCTCGACCGGGCCAGCGCGATGGTGCACCGGGACAAGAACCACGCCTGCGTGGTCATCTGGTCGTTGGGCAACGAGGCCGGCGGCGGCAGCAACTTCGTCGCGATGCGCAACTGGATCCGGGCGGCCGACCCGACCCGGATCATCCAGTACCAGGGCGACAACCGACCAGAGGTCAGCGACCTGCGGGTGGAGGGCTACGAGTCCCTGGCCCGCACCGAACAACGCGCCCGCGACGCCGACTCCCGGCCGTACGTGTCGCACGAGTACGCCCACTCGATGGGCAACTCGACAGGCAACCTCAAGGAGTACTGGGACATCTACCGGCGCTACCCGATCCTGCAGGGCGGATTCATCTGGGACTTCGCCGACGAGGCGATCCGTCGACCGGTGCCCAACGGCGGCGGCGCGACGTACCTGTCCTACGGTGGCGACTGGGGCGACCGGCCGGACTTCGAGGGCAGTTTCTGCGGCAACGGCATCGTCGACGCCGACCGGAAGATCGGCGGCAAGGCCGTCGAGGTCAAACAGGTCTACCAGGCGATCATCGCCGCCGCGGGCACCGACATCACCACCGGAAGCGTGCGGATCACCAACGAATACCTCTTCACCAATGTGAACGCGTTCGAGGCGCGCTGGTCACTTGTCGCCGACGGTCAGGTGATCCAGAGTGGCACCCTCAGCGCGCAGCAGGCCGACGTCGCGCCGCTGACCACCAAGACCATCCAGGTGCCGATCCAACGTCCGGCCACCATCGCGCCCGGCGCGGAGCACTTCCTGTACCTGTCGTTCCGGCTGCGTGCCGCGACGGTGTGGGCCAGCGCCGGGTTCGAGGTGGCCAAGCAGCAGTTGCCGGTCACCTTCGGCAGCCCACCGATCCAGCCGACGCCGGTCACCAGCGTGCCGACACTGGCCCTGTCGGAGACCAACACCAGCGTCGCCGTCACCGGCACCGGCTTCGCCGTCACCATCGCCAAGGCGACCGGTCTGATCAGCTCGTACGACGCGATGGGTATCCGGTTGGTCAACTCCGGCCCCACGCCGAACTTCTGGCGGGCGCCGAACGACAACGACCGGGGCAACGGTCAGCCCACCCGCAACGCGACCTGGCGTCGGGCCGGCGCCAACCGGAGCGTCACCGGCGTGGTCGTGACCCGACTGTCCGACCGCGCGATCCGGGTCACTGTCAGCGGCAACCTTCCCACCACCACCGTCTCGACGTACGCCACGACGTACACCATCTTCGGCAACGGGGAGATCAGGGTCGACAACTCGCTGCGGCCCGGGGCCTCGACCCTGCCCTACATTCCCGAGGTCGGGACGATCCTCATGCTGCCCGGCGCGCTGAACCGCCTGCGGTACTACGGTCGCGGGCCGCAGGAGAACCACTGGGACCGCCGCACCGGCTCCGACGTGGGCGTGTACCAGTCGACCGTCGCCGAGCAGTGGACCAGCTACCTGCGCCCACAGGAGAACGGCAACAAGACCGACGTCCGCTGGGCGGCGCTCACCGACAGCGTCGGCCGTGGCCTGTTGGTCGCCGGCGATGGGCTGCTGGAGGTGAACGCGTCGTACTTCACCCCGGAGGACCTGTCGGTCGGAGTCCGCCACGACTACCAACTGACACCGCGCCAAGAGGTGGTGCTGCGGGTCAACCACCGGCAGATGGGCGTCGGCGGCAACGACACCTGGGGCGCGCACACCATCGACGCGTACAAGATATTTCCGGATCGGACCTACAGCTACACCTACCGACTGCGGCCCCTACCGGACGCCAACCAGGCGATGGCCCTGTCCCGACAGCCGGTCGGCGAGGTCACCAGCGGTGGGCCGGTGCAACCGGGCGTCTACTACCGGCTGGTGGCCCAGCACAGCGGAAAGGCCGCCGACGTTAACGCCAACTCCACAGCGCCCGGTGCGCGACTCATCCAGTGGGCCATCGGCGGCGGGCTGAACCAGCAGTTCGACTTCGTCGCCGCCGACAGCGGTCACTACCGGGTACGGGCCCGGCACAGCGGCCTCGTCCTCCAGGCTCCGACCAGCAGCGGCGCCGACATCACCCAGCAGACCGACACCGGCGTCACCAGTCAGCACTGGCGGTTGGTGGACCACGGTGGCGGCGTGGTGAGCCTGGTCAACCGGCAGAGCGGACTGGCGATGGACGTCTACGCGGCCTCGACCGCCGACGGGGCGAGCATCGCCCAGTGGACCTACTCCGGCAACCCCAACCAGCGCTTCCTACTCCAACGCGCCTGACCCGAAGGGCCGGTCGGGTGGACGTCAGCTCCACTCGACCGGCCCGCCGGGTCAGCGCCGGCTCTCGCCCAAGGTCACTGGAACTGGGTGAAGAACCGCCAGGTCTCCCCGGGGACCCAGGTCCGGGAGCCGCTGTCCCCCGCCGCGCCGTCCTGCGGAGCGGCGATGTGGCCCTCGTCGAACGCGATCCACTCCACGGGATATCCCGCCGCACAGCCCGAATAGGAGGTACGGATGTGAGTGAGACTGCCGGATCCGGGCTCACGGGGGCTCTGCGCGGCGCAGCCGTTGTTCTGCACGAAACGGTCACGCAGAGACCGACCGCTGGCGATGTTCAGCACGCCATCCCGGATGCCGTGCACACCGAGGTACGCGACTCGGCCCGTACCGCCGCTGCATCCGCTGAGCTGCGCGCCGGACAGGACCGCGACCGCACGGAACACGTTCGGGCGCGCGCACGCGAGGGCGTAGCTCATGCCCCCGCCGAAGCTGAACCCGGTGGCGAACCGCAGACGCGTGTTCACGCAGAGCGCGCCCTCGATCAGCCGCAGCATGTCGTCGGTGAACGTCACGTCCTCGCCACCGGCGTTACCCCACCCGTTGCCCAGGCCCTGCGGCGCCACGAAGATCGCGCTGTTGTTCGCCAGCCGCTGCAGCCCGTAGTACGACCACACGTCCCGCTGAACCGTCTGACCGGTGGCCACGTCGGTTGCCGTGCCACCTCGCCAGTGGAAGCCGAACACCAGTCGGTACGGGTTGGTGTTGGTGTAGTTGTCCGGCACCCGGAGGATGAACGTGCGGGACTTGCCGTTGCTGGTGATGGTGTGCGTGCCGCTGCCGATCGCCGGGGCCTTGCCGCAACCGGCGGTGCCGTTTCCGGGGGTGCCCGGGTTGCCGGAGTCGCCGACCCGGACCAGCTGCCACTGCTGGTGGTTGCCGCCGAAGTCGTCGTACTGCACCACGTTGCCGCCGTCGGCGGTCGAGGCGCTCTGCACCTCCACGACCTTGTTCGAGTTCCGGTTGAGCAACCGCACGTAGCCACCGGCCGAGTCAGCCAGCCGGAACTGCTGGTTGGTGGCGTTACGGTCGGTCCACTGCACGATCGCCGTGCCGTTGGCCGTCGAGGCGCCGGAAACGTCGAGCACCTTACCCGAGTGCCGGGACTTCAACCGGTAGAAACCTCCTCCGGAGTCGACGAACTGCCACTGCTGCCAGTTGCCGTCGTTACGCGACCACTGCGCGATCCGCGCGCCGTCGACAGTGGACATGTTGTAGAGGTCCAGCGCCTTGCCGCTGTTGCGGTTGACCAACACGTACCAGGCGTTCACGTCCACCGTTGCCGCGGACGCCGGAGTGATGCCGATCAGCCCGAGCACGCCGACCAGGACGGCGCTCAGCGCCCCGGCGACGAGGGGTCGACGCCAGCGACGTCGCGGTGCGGGACGGAACCCGCCGGGTTCATTCATGGTCTTCTCCTTTTCTGGGCGCGCGAAGACAGCAGGGTGAATGTCGACGGGCTGCTTCGTGCATGCCGGAACCGCGAAACCGCGGTGCCGCTCCGCGCGCGCCGTGGCGGTGGTGATGGAATACAGATGTTAACGATCACAATGAGGAGTGTCAATGTGAATACCTAGGGAGTACGCCCGATCATCATGACCAGTGCGGCACCTTCACACACCCGGTCATCGCAGGCTGCGATGTTTGCACCGTGCACCACAGATCGCAGCTACACCTGCGCAAAGTCGTCCAGGCGCCACGATTCGTCCGTGAGCTAAACCATTCACCACTGCTCAGATGTTGTCGTTAACACCCTCCACCACCCGACCTGCAGGAGGCACAAATCGTGAACCCACGCGCTCGATTCCAGGATGTACGGAAACTACGACGTATCATCGCCGCGATCACCAGCCTGCTCTGCGTCCTCGCACTGGTTCCCGGCACGGCCAGGGCCGACAATCCGATCGTTCAGCACATCTACACCGCCGACCCGGCGCCGTTGGCGCACAACGGTCGGGTGTATCTGTACACCGGCCACGACGAGGACGGCTCGACGTACTTCACGATGCGGGAGTGGCGGGTCTTCTCGTCGGCGGACATGGTCAACTGGACCGATCACGGTGTGCCGATGAACCTCGCGACGTTCGCGTGGGCGGACGCCAACGCGTGGGCGGGTCAGGTCATCGCACGTAACGGAAAGTTCTACTGGTACGTGCCGGTGCGCCAGCGCTCCAACGGGCAGATGGTCATCGGCGTCGGGGTGGCCGACAGCCCCACCGGGCCGTTCCGCGACGCGATCGGCCGGCCCCTGGTCGGTAACGGCGAGATCGACCCGCACGCGTTCATCGACGACGACGGGCAGGCGTACCTGTACTGGGGTAACCCCGGGCTGTGGTACGTCAGGCTGAACCCGGACATGATCTCCTTCTCGGGTAGCGCGACCCGGATTCCGCTCACTACGGCGGGCTTCGGCACCCGTACCGGCAACGCGTCCCGGCCGACGCTCTACGAGGAGGGCCCGTGGGTGTTCAAGCGCAACGGGTTGTACTACAACGTGTTCGCGGCGGAGTGCTGCTCGGAGTTCATCGCGTACTCCACCGCGACCGGGCCGACCGGGCCGTGGACGTACCGGGGAACGATCATGCCGCGGCAGGGCGCGAGTTTCACCAACCACGCCGGCGTGATCGACTTCCAGGGCGGCTCGTACTTCTTCTACCACAACGGGGCGCTGCCCGGCGGTAGTGGCTACACCCGCTCGGTCGCGGTGGAGAAGTTCTCCTACACGAGCAGCGGCATGTTCCCGACGATCAACATGACCACCTCGGGGGCGCCGCAGGTGGGCACGCTGAACCCGTACGTACGGCAGGAGGCCGAGACGATCGCCTGGGGCTCGGGGATCGAGACCGAGGTGTCCAGCGAGGGCGGAATGAACGTCGGCTGGATCGAGAACGGCGACTACATCAAGGTCAAGGGTGTCGCGTTCGGCGCGGGTGCGACCTCGTTCAGCGCCCGGGTCGCGTCCGCCACCAGCGGCGGCCGGATCGAGGTACGCCTCGACAGCGCCAGCGGCCCGGTGGTGGGCACCTGCACCGTGGGTGGCACCGGCGGCTGGCAGACCTGGACCACCAGCACCTGCGCGGTCAGTGGGGCCACCGGCACCCACGACCTCTACCTGCGCTTCGCCGGCGGCAGCGGCAACCTGTTCAACATCAACTGGTGGCAGTTCAGCGGCAGCGGCGGCAGCGGTGGCAACCTGCTCACCAACGGCGACGTCGAGAACGGCACGACGGGTTGGGCTGTGCACGGCAGCGGAACGATCTCCCGCAACACGAGCCTGGCGCACGGTGGCAGCGGATCACTGTCGATCACCGGCCGCACCGGCGCCTGGAACGGCGCCGGTCAGGACGTGACCAGCAAGCTCACCAACGGCAAGAGCTACACCACGAACGTCTGGGTACGCGCACAGAGCGGCACCCCGGCGGCGAAGGCGACACTGTCGCTGACCGCGAACGGCACGACGAACTACCTCCAGCTGACCCCGGCGGTGGCCGTGAACGTCAACGGCTGGACCCTGCTCACCGGCACGACGACCGTGTCGTGGAGCGGCACGCTCACCGGTGCCACCTTCTATGTCGAGACGGCGGAGGGCACCGACAGCCTCCTCGTCGACGACGCCTCGTTCCAGTGACGGGTGCTGCCGGAGCCGTGCCCGTACGGCTCCGGCAGCGCGGCATCGCCCCACAGCGCTCCGACTTCGGCGCTGTCGGTGACATCTTGACGAACGACATGTTATCGCTCACAGTCGATGGTTGAGGGCGGCCGCACCCGTGGTTCACCGGGCGAGCCTGCTGTGGCCCCTCGGAACATGACGTCCGTCCAGGGCATGCCGGACGTCGTGTCAGGACTCCCCGCACTGCTGCCGCGACGGCGACAGGCGCCGACGTCTCCGTTCCCGCAGGAGCAGGTCGTGCGCCGCGCCTCTCATCGCTGCACCACCACAGAGAAGGACTCCGCATGAATCACAGAAGAGCCCTGCGAGCGGCGGTGACCATAGCGGTCACCGGCGCTCTCGCCGCCGGAATGACGATGGCGCTGACCACCTCGGCAAGCGCCGGCACGACCCTCGGCGCCTCGGCGGCCGAGAAGGGCCGCTACTTCGGCGCGGCTGTCGCGACGAACAAGTTGTCCACGAGCGTCTACACGACGATCTTGAACCGTGAGTTCAACAGTGTCGTGGCCGAGAACGAGATGAAGTGGGACGCCACCGAGCCGCAGCAGGGTCGTTTCAGCTACACCGGTGGTGACCGCCTGGTCAGTCACGCGCAGGCCAATGGCATGAGCGTTCGGGGCCACGCGTTGTTGTGGCACGCGCAGCAGCCGGGCTGGGCGCAGGGCATGTCGGGCAGCGCGTTGCGCAGCGCGATGATCAACCACGTGACCCAGGTCGCCACGCACTTCCGGGGGAAGATCTACGCCTGGGATGTGGTGAACGAGGCGTTCGCCGACGGTGGCAGTGGTGGGCGTCGTGACTCGAACTTGCAGCGTACGGGCAACGACTGGATCGAGGCGGCGTTCCGGGCGGCGCGGGCGGCGGATCCGGGTGCGAAGTT
>NZ_JBSGIV010000051.1:0-52367 GCF_053605225.1 Micromonospora sp. NPDC003944 | reverse complement strand
GGCGAAGTTCGGGTCACCGTACGGCTGACCAGGCTGCGCCGGCGGGAAACCAGGCTGGGCCTGCGGGAAACCAGGCTGCGCCGGTGTGCTCGACGACGGGCGGCTCACCGACAGCCAGGGCCGCACGGTGAACTTCAAGAACACCGTACTGATCATGACGAGCAACCTCGGCTCCGAGCTGATCACCGGCGCCCAGCGCTCGGTCGGCTTCGGCACCGGGGACGTCGGCAGCGAGCAGGAGAGCAACGAGCTGCGCGAGCGGCTCATGCGGCGCCTACAGGAGAACTTCCGCCCGGAGTTCCTCAACCGCATCGACGAGGTCATCATCTTCCGTCGGCTGGAGGCCGAGCAGCTGCGCGACATCACCGCGCTGCTGCTGGAGGAGACCCGCCGCCGTATGCACGCCCAGGACCTCCAGGTGGAGTTCACCACCGCCGGCATCGACTGGCTCGCCGAGCACGGCTACCAGCCGGAGTTCGGCGCCCGACCGCTGCGCCGGGTGATCCAGCGGGAGGTGGACAACCACCTGTCCCGGATGTTGCTGGAGTCGGCGATCTCGCCGGGGCAGAAGGTCACGGTGGACGTCCGCGACGGCGCGCTCACCTTCGACGTGACCGCGGGCGAGCGGGGGTACACCGCCGCCACGACCACCCACCCGCGATGAGCGGGTCGGAGCGACACGACGACCACGAGGACCCGCACGAGCCCGCGGAGCCCGCGAAGACCCGGGACGAGGACGACCATCCCGACCCGATCCTGGCGCCGCCCACCGCGAACCCCCGCCGCACCCGGGTGCCCGCGGAGGGCCTGCACCCCAAGACCGACCAGGACGACCCGGAGACGTCCGGGCCACCGCCCGGAGAGGAGACCTGATGGTACGCGAAGCGCGGCTCGACCCCGAGGTGGAAGTGCTCTGGGAGGACTTCCACGCCGAGGTCAACGTCCCGTCGGAGCAACTGCGGACCTGGCTGTTGACCAGGGGTTCGGGGGAGGAGTCGTTCAGCCCCAACCCGAACCTCGACCTGCCCCAACCGGGCCGGGAGATCCTCAAGGTGCTCAACAAGCGCAAGGTGGACCTCACCCCGGAGGACATCGAGGTCATGCGGGAGGCGGTCGAGCGGATCCGCGAGCTGATGGACGCCAAGCCGTCGCGCGGCAACGCCGACGACACCTGGCGCCACTCCCTGCTGGACCTGGGTCACGACCCGCTCGTCGAACGCTGAGCGAGGCCACCCACGACGGTGCCGTCCCTACCCCGGGACGGCACCGTCGAGGCGTACTACTGACCCTGGTCGGGCTCCAGGCTGCCGATGGTCAGGCCCGCCGCGTCGGCGGCGGCGTCCCGGTCGCCGCGGGTCTGGTCCTCCCGACTGAGCAGGTTCGCGTACTCGGTCACGTCGGCCGGGTCGGGCACCGTCGGCAGACGGCGCAGGAACGCCTCCACCGCACGGGTGGCGGCGGTGTGCGCGGCAGCCGCCTGGCGCAGCAGTTCGCGGTCGTCGGCGGGCGGGTAGAGGTCGGTCATGTCCGCCAGATACCCGGCCCACGGCGGTTCGCACCGCCAGCGCCCGGGAATACCTGCCGCTCAGCCCGGCCGGACCCCACTCGGCTGCCGGACGCCGAACCCCGGGTTGCGGGGCAGCCAGGCCAGGTACGCCGGGTGCGGCGCCAACGAGTCGACGTACGCCGCCTTGGCCGTCTCCAGCACCAGCTCGGCGCCCTCGGCGGCGGGGGAGTCCGGGTGCCAGCCGAGCAGCAGTCGCCAGCGCAGCGGCGTCCCGGCGAGCTGACGGGTCACCAGGCCGCTCACCGGGCGGAACGTCGCCTGGCACAGGGCCACCGCCACGCCCGCGTCCACCAGGTCGACGCAGCCGCGGATGTCGGTCTCGTACACCTTGCGGGGGGTGAAGCCGGCGCGGGCGCACGCGGCGGCGAAGCAGTCGGCGAAGCAGCCGTCACCCGGCGCGGCCACCCACTGCTCGTGGCGCAGGTCCGCCAGGCGGACCTCGTCCTGCGCCGCGAGAGGGTGGGTCTCCGGCAGCAGCACCAGCACCGGGTCGACAGCCACCTCCTGCCAGCTCAGCCCGAACCCGGCCGACGGGCTGGCGTCGCCGCACACACCGGCCAGCGCGAAGTCCAGTCGACCGCCGGCCACCAACTGCGCCAACTCGTCCACCGACCAGGACGCGTACGTGGTGATCTGGGCGGGCGGCTGCTCGGCCGCCAACCGGTGCACCAGCCGACCCAGGATCGGGCTGTTCACCCCGCCGAACCGGTAGCAGGGCGGCGTGTCACCCGCCCCGGCCAGCCGGGCGGCCTCGTCCTGCAGCCCCTTCATCGCCGGCAGCAGCACCCGGGCACGGGCCAGCACCAGCTCACCGAGCGCGGTGGGCCGGGCCCCGCGCCGGTCCCGGTCGAACAGCGGGCCGCCAAGCGTCCGCTCGATGCGTTGGAGCTGGGCGGTGAGCGCCGGCTGGGCCAGGCCGAGCGCCGACGCCGCCTTCGTCACACTTCCCGTCTCCGCGATCGCGCAGACCACCCGCAGGTGACGCAGCTCCAGGTTCATAGGGTGACGGTAGGACTACGCGTCTGCTGGCGGAATAGCCCGAGCGGATCGGTGATAATGAATGCATTGTGCGGGCTGTCGCCGGTCACCTGTCGCGCGGTGGCTCCGGCAGGTCCGCCAGGTAGGTCGGCCGCCGCGTCACCGCGTCGAGGACCTTGTCCACCACCCCGACCGCCGGCTCCACGATCCGGTTCCACGGCGGGGTGGCCGGCGTGCTCGGGTGCGGCCGGGTCGGCGCGGCCTCCTCGGCGATCTCCAGCCGGTTGCCGAGCCGGATCAGCTCCTCCTGCGTCGCGACCGCGCGCAGCTCGGTGACCAGCGCGCCCACCCCGTCGACGTGCCGGCGGACCCGCTCGGCGACCTCGCTCAGCGCCTCGTCCGTCAGCCCCTTCAGGGCGCTCAACAGGGCCGCGTCCGCGTTGATCTCCGCGTCCACCCGTTCGGTGGCCGTCGGCAGCGCCGCGCGAACCGCCGGCAGCAGGTACTGCTCCTCGGCGGACAGGTGCCGCGACAGCGCGGCGGTGAGCACCGCCAGCCCCTCCTGCGGCGTGGTGTCCGGGCCGGAGAGCTGGTCCAGCAGCGCCAGCAGTTGCCGGTGCTCCTGGTCGACGATGTCGGCGATACTGCGACCGGCGGGACGGTAACCCTCCTCGGGCACGGGCGCGGGCGGCAGCGGCGGCAGGGGAACGGCGGACATGGTGCCCTCCTCGACTGGCGGGCGGAAGCTCCGGCAGGGGACGTTCGGTCGTGGGCGGCGGTACCCGAACGCGACCGCCGCGAAACCGACCCGTCGATGCGTGCCCCCGCGCCGGCCTGTCGACCTGCCCGGGCTGGTATGAAGAGGCGATGACGAGCGACGCCGCCTCCGCCCGACCCGAGCCCACCGCAGAGGTCGTGGACCTCTGCCGCGACCTGCTGCGCATCGACACCACCAACACCGGTGACAACGACACCAGCGTCGGCGAGCGCCGCGCGGCCGAGTACGTGGCGGAGAAGCTCGCCGAGGTGGGCGTGGAGTCCGTCCTGCACGAGTCCGCCCCGGGCCGGGCGAACGTGGTGGCCCGCATCCCGGGCACCGACCCGAGCCGGGGCGCGCTGCTGGTGCACGGCCACCTGGACGTGGTGCCCGCCGACGCCGACGAGTGGTCGGTGGACCCGTTCGCCGGCGAGCTGCGCGACGGCTACCTCTGGGGCCGGGGCGCCATCGACATGAAGGACTTCGACGCGATGGTGCTCGCCGTGGTGCGGCACTGGCAACGCACCGGCGTCCGACCCCCGCGCGACATCGTGCTGGCGTACACCGCCGACGAGGAGGCGGGCAGCGACTACGGTGCGCGCTTCCTGGTGGACAACCACCGTGGCCTCTTCGACGGCTGCACCGAGGCGATCGGTGAGGTGGGCGGCTTCTCCTACTCGGTCAACGACAGCCAGCGCCTCTACCTCATCGAGACCGCCGAGAAGGGCATCGACTGGCTGCGGCTGCACGCCAAGGGCCGCCCCGGGCACGGGTCGATGATGCACGACGACAACGCCGTCACCGCGCTCGCCGAGGCGGTCGCCCGGATCGGCCGGCACCGCTTCCCGGTGGTGGTCACCGACACCGTGCGGGCCTTCCTGACCGAGGTCTCCGACCTGCTCGGCATCGAACTGGACCCGGACGACCCGGAGACCGCCATCGCCAAGCTCGGCCCGATCGCCAACATCATCGGCGCCACCATCCGCAACACCGCCAACCCGACCCGGTTGAGCGCCGGCTACAAGGACAACGTCATCCCCGGCCGGGCCACCGCCACCATCGACTGCCGCAGCCTGCCCGGCCAGTCCGAGCTGCTGGAGCGACAGCTGCGCGAGCTGGTCGGCCCCGACATCGCCATCGAGTACGTCCAGCGACAGCCGGCCCTGGAGACCACCTTCGACGGTGACCTGGTCGAGGCGATGTCGGCAGCCCTGCGCGCGGAGGACCCGGGGGCGCGGCCCGTTCCGTACATGCTCTCCGGAGGCACCGACGCCAAGGCGTTCTCGCAGCTCGGCATCCGCTGCTTCGGGTTCGCCCCGCTGCGGCTGCCCGCCGACCTGAACTTCTCGGCGTTGTTCCACGGCATCGACGAGCGCGTTCCGGTGGACGGACTACAGTTCGGCGTGCGGGTTCTCGACCGGTTCCTCCGCGCCTGCTAGCCGCGTCCGGCCGTTGCCGCCGACGCGCAAACCTCCCCATCGTGAAGGGACTGCCCCACATGACCGACCAGAATGGTGAGCTGGACGCCGCTCTCGAGCGGGTGATCGAAGCGGCCCGCCACCACCTGGCCGCCGTACGCGCCGCACAGGGCCGCGTCGACGACGACGACGTCTGGCAGGCGTACGTGGCGTTGAACAACGCCTCCTTCGCGTACGACGAGCGGCTGCTCGACGCCTTCGGCGAGGTGACGCCGTGGGATGTCGACTCGATCGACCCGGACGAGGCCGACGAGCGTTTCGGCGGCGGCGAGGGCGCCGAGGCCAGCGACCCGCACCCCCGGGTGATCTCGGTACGCCAGCGTCGCGACTACCGGGTGCCGAGCGTGTCCGCGCTGCTGCGCGTGGCCGAGGCGGCCCGCCGCGAGGGCACCCCGGAGGACGACGAGCCGGCGCCGGTGGAGGGCGTCGGCGAGGCGGTGCTGGAGCTGCTGCAGAGCGGCGACGGCTCGCTCGGCGCGCTGGACGTCCCCGAGTTGGAACCGCTCGACGGGGTGGTCATGGTCAGCGAGGTCGGCACCCCTGTCGACCTGGAGTCGTTCGACGACGACGACGCGGTCGGCCCGTTCCAGCCGGCGGTCGACGACCGGCTGGTCGGTCGGCTCGACGAGCACCCGTTCCTGGAGCTCGACGACGACCACGACCACGCCGGGCACCAGCACTAGGGCGAGCGTGCGCCCGGGGCCTACACGGGCCCCGGGCGACGACGCTCAGTACGACAGGCCCGGCTGCGGCTGGTTGACCCGCCGCCGCCGCAGCATCACCTGGCGCGTGCCGTCCCGGAACAGCCGCACCCGGGCCAACTCCCATCCGGAGAACTCCGCCTGGATCGCCAACTGCGCCGCGGCGGTCAACCGGTCGACGTTCGGCGGCAACCGCAGCGGCGCGTACTCGTAGTCCATGCCACCCATGCTGCCCAGCCCAGCGACCGTTCGCCACCCCCTCCAGGGTGACCAACAACGCCCCAACCCCGCCCGCCCCCACCCCAAGCCCCCAAGCGCCCCCCGCACCCCCCGCCCCCCACCGCCCCGCCCCCGCCCCGATCTTGCACTTCCTGTCGCAACAAAAGCGACACCTCATCCCATAGCGCCAACCGAAACTGCAAGATCGACGCAGCGAACCAGCGAGCGATCCTCCCCGCCCCGAAGCCCCCACCTCCGGCGCGTGCCAGCCCGCAGGGCCCCGTCGATCATGGAGTTGTGGTGGGGGACGAAGAGCCCGAGCTGGGTCGAATCAGGCACCACAACTCCATGATCGACGGGGGCGGTGGGGCGGGGCTTGGCGGTGGGCTAGGGCTTGGCGGTGGGGCGAGGGCTCGGGCAGGGCGGGGGGCGGCGCGTTGGGTCAGGGGGTGGGGAGGTTTGCTGTCAGGAGGGCGGCCAGGGCTGGGGCGGCCAGGGTTAGCGCCTGGGGGCTGCCCGGGTCTACCGCCAGGCCCCAGGACGGGTCCGGCCAGTCCTCGAACAGTTCGGCGCAGGGCAGCGCGACGAACGGCACCCCGTCCCCGGTGAACGCGCCGAGCGCCTCTGGCGAGGTGAAGACCGGCAGCAGCGGCGCGCCTGACGCGTCGTTGAGCACCGTCCACGGGAAGTCGGCATCCGGCGACGGTTCCCCGGCCAGCGGGAGGCACACCGTGGCGGCGGCCAGCGCCGCGAGGTAGCCAGGCAGGTCACGCCGCACGACGGCCGCGGTGAGCACCGCCACCACCGCCGGCTCCGCGCCCCCGGCCGCTGTCGCCCCGGCCGATGGGCGGGTCTCGAGGGCGGGCTCGGGGGCAGGGCGTGCGGCAGCCGGCAGCGCCCGGCAGGAGAGTGCGCCGGGCTCGTCGGTCAACACCTCGGCGGCGGTACGGGTCACGAACGCACTGAGCCGCTCGACCTGCTCCGGAGTGCGCGGTGCCTCGTACCACCAGCCCTCGTCGCCGGTCGGGCGGTGCCAGCCGAGCGCGGCCAGGCGTGCCTCGTCGTGGCCGGGGCAGACCACCCGCACGACCCGGCGGCGCACCAGCAGCCGGATGCCGCGCGGACCGGCGGAAAGCTCCAGGTCGGTGTCCCGGTCGCAGCGGGCGACGGTGTCCCGCAGCCGGGCGGCGATCTCTGGCCAGGTCGGCGACGGTGACGTCACGCCGGTGCGCCCGGCAGGCGGTCGTCCAGCCGCCCGAGCCGGGCCACGGTCTCCTCCAGACGGCCCAGCGCCGAGAAGTCCCCCGGAGTGCCGAACAGGTCGTTGAGCCCCGCGCCGAGCGCCACGTCAAGCCCCTCGGTGTGCTCGTCGACGTGCGTGGCGGCGACCTCCCGAGCCCGCCGGTACGCGTCGAGCACCAGCTCGGCCACGCCCTCCGTGCCGGCGCGCAGGGCGGCGGGCGCGAGGGTGAGGCCGATCAGCGCGCCGGTGGCGTCGACGGTCGCCGAGACCAGCCCGCTCTCGTCGACCGCGGTGCCGGACAACTCGGCCAGCTCGTCGCGGAGACCCGCGAACCGGCGCTCGATGTCGGCGATCCGCCCGGTGAGCGCGTCGAACGCCGACGACGGGTCCGTCATGAGATTCCTCCCCGTGAATCCTGCGACCGGGTGGTGCCCGGCAGCCGGGAGATCGTATCGTCGGGGCGCTCGACTCATGGGGGAGGAACGGCATGCCACCGGATATCGATGTCGACGTGCAGGTGGTCCGTCGACTGGAGACAGCCGCCAAGCAGGTCGCCAGCTCGCTCGCCGCGCTGGAGAGTCAGATCGTCTCGGCCGGCGACGTGCCGTCGGACGCCTTCGGCCACCTGCCGTTCGCGAGCGACATGCTCCGCGACAAGTACGCCGAGCAGGTCACCGGCGGCAAGGAGCTGTTCGCCGCCGCGAACGCGGCCTTCGGCCGGGTCGCCACGGCGCTTGCCGACACCGCCGAGGCGTACGAGCTCAACGAGCGCGACCTCGACGCCGGGTTCAAGGCCATCCAGTCGGGGCTGCCCGGATGAGCGGCCCGGCCGGCAGCGCCGTCCAGCTCTGGAACGGCCTGGACAACGCGTTGTCCGGGGTGGAGGACGCCGTCAACAGCGTCTGCCGGACCCTGGCCTGGCCACTCATCCAGCTCGTCGACCTCGTCGACGGCGAGCCCGCCGTGCTGCGGGCGAAGGCCGCCGAGTGGGACGCGCTGGCCGCGCAGGTGCGCGACCTGGCGCAGGGCCACCGCGGGGTCCGGGAGTCCGCGCAGGCCGGGTGGCGCTCACCGTCCGGTGTGGCGTACGGCCAGCGGTTGGCCGAGGTGGAGCAGCAGCTCCTCGACGTCGCCGAGCAGTTCGCCGCGACCGCCGAGTACCTGCGAAGCGTCGCCGACGGTCTGCAGACCGTGCACGACGTGCTCGTGGACATCTGCGTGGAGTTCGTGAACTTCCTCCTGGTCACGCTGGTGACGGCGTTGCTGATGGCGCCGGTCACGATGGGCGCGTCCTGGGCCGCCGGCGTGGGCCTGGCCGTCACCAGGGGCCTGATCGTGGTCACCCGGATGCTGAAGGTCATCCGCCCACTTGCGGTGCACCTGCAGAAGGTCATCCGCCTGCTCCAGCGGGTCCTGCTCTACCTGCGCAAGCTGCGGGCGCACCTGAACAAGCTCGTCGACATGCAGAAGGCGCTGCGCAAGGGCAAGAAGTACGCCGACAAGCGCCGCGCCGCCGGCAAGCTCGACAAGTGGCACCACAAGTTCCTCGACCCCACCAAGGGCACCTACAAGCTGGGCAAGTCGGGTTCTCCGTTCGACATGGGCGTCCTCGACCGGGCTGCCGCGCTGCGGACGCACGGCGTCGCGGACGGTGCCCGAGTGATCGCCCGGGACTGGGCGACGCACCTGCCGTGGAACGTGCCGAACTCGGTCGTCCACGGGGTCACCTGGGGGACCGTCGCGTTGACCACCGGGCTCTCCGTTCCCGGCAGTGAACAGGTCGGCGACCAGATCAACGAGGCGGTGCGGGGCGGCGCGGACTGGGTCGACCAGAATGTCTTCGGGCAGCCGCCGGCGGACCAGCCGGCGGGCCGCTAGGGAGGCGACGGGTGATGGCAGGGGAACGGGGTCGGCTGGGCCGGTTCACCGACGCGGTGCTCGGCGGCGCGCGGGCCGCCCGGGACAAGGCCCGCGAGCTGCGCGACGAACTCCGCACCAGCGACGACCCGGAGCGCGCCCTGGTGGCGCCCCTGCTCGAGGGGCAGGATCTTCGGTACGTGGGGCTCGCGCCGGTGCGCATGTCGCAGACCCACCAGGCCGGTCGGCAGCTCGCCGACGAGGTCGGCGACGAGCTGGCCGACGCGCTCGACCCGAAGGCGCTGTTCGGGTTGCTCAACATCGTCAACCCGGTGGTCTGGGTCGACGCCGTGCTGACGCCGGTGCGGCTGGCCGCGGGTGTGTTGCTGCTGCCGGGCAAGGCCGGTGCCGTCGCCGCCGGTGTGCCGGAGATGGCCGCGCCGCAACCGGGGCTGCCGCAGCAACCCGCGCAGCGGGAGCCGATCCCGCTCAGCGAGGAGCAGGAGGCGTTCCGGGCGCTGTTCCGGCTGAGCCAGTACCGTCCGCTGGCCGAGCAGCTCGCCGAGATCGCCTACCGCCGCCGGTACGTCTTCAGCGGCGACCTCGCCACCCTCGCCGGCAGCCTGCTGCTCTTCCTGGAGCGCTACAGCGGCACCCCGCTGGCGGTGACCGACACCCACCTGCACCTGCTGCGGATGGGTCCCCGACCGGACGCCGACCGGCCCGACCGGCGGCAACCGCGGGTGCTGTGGAGTGTGCGCCGCGACCGGGTGGCCCGGGTCGACTCCGAGCGGGGCGCGAGCGGGCTCGTGCAGCTCGCCTCCACCGTCGTCTTCGACGACGGCTCGTGGATCCGCCTCACCCAGCCCGCGCTCCGCGACGACCAGTCGCGCTTCCTGACCGCGATCCAGGACCTCCCCGGTCGGCGCCCGACGCCGTAGCCCGGCCGGCGGTCAGCCGTCGCGTTCGGGGTAGCCGACCGGCACCCCGGAGACGTCGTCGAGCGCGGTGGTGATCTCCTCGGGCAGGGTGATCCGTTCCACCTGGAGTGCCCCGAGCAACTGCCCCACCGTACGGGCACCGAGGATCGGCGCGGTCACACCGGGCCGGTCCCGGATCCACGCCAACGCCACCTCCAGGGGCGACACCCCCAGCCCGCCGGCCGCGGTCGCCACCGCCTCCACGATGCTGGAGCAGCGCGGCTCCAGGTAGGTGGAGACGAACCGTTCGAAGTGCGGCGACGCGGCCCGGGAGTCGCCCGGACGGCCGTGCCGGTACTTGCCGGTGAGCACGCCCCGGCCCAGCGGCGACCAGGGCAGCACGCCGAGACCGAGCGCGTCGCAGGCGGGCAGCACCTCGCGCTCCACGCCCCGCTCCAACAGCGAGTACTCCACCTGGGACGCGACCACCGGCGCCCGCCCCGGCCAGGCGGTCTGCCAGGCGGCGGCCCGCGCGGTCTGCCAGCCGGAGAAGTTGGACACACCCACGTAGCGGACCTTGCCGCTCGCCACCGCGTGGTCCAGGGCGGCCAGGGTCTCCTCCAGGGGGGTGTCCGGGTCGTACCCGTGCACCTGGAACAGGTCGACGTGGTCGGTGCCGAGCCGACGCAGCGACGCGTCCAACGTGCGTAGCAGGTGCCCCCGGGAGCCGTCGCGGCGTCGGCCACTGCCCGGGCGCAACCCGGCCTTGGTGGCGATCAGCAGCTCCTCGCGGGGGACGAGGGAACCCAGCAGCGAGCCGATCACCGACTCGGCGTCGCCGTCGCCGTACACGTCGGCGGTGTCGATGAGGTTGCCGCCCGCGTCCAGGTAACTCTTCAGCTGAGCGGCCGCATCGTCGGCGTCGGTGTCCCGGCCCCAGGTCATGGTGCCGAGCGCGAGCCGGGAAACCGCCAGCCCGCTTCGGCCGAGCGGTCGCTGTTGCATGGGTGAACCTTATTTCGAACCTGCCGCCACGGATATCCTCGCTCCCGTATCTCTGCCGGTTCTGCCGGTTCCGCCGCCCCGGGCTGCCCCGATGGAGGGGGGATCAAAGGTGTCGAGCCGGTGATCGAGTCCGTTATCGGCATTGCGTAACCTGGGGCGACCTGTGCCACGGATGGGGGAGGACCAGTGCGACTCGGGCTCAGTCTCGGATACCAGACGGCGTGGAGCACACCTGCCGACCACCTGGCGCTGGCCCAGGAGGCGGACCGGCTGGGCTACTCGGTGGTGTGGGCGGCGGAGGCGTACGGCTCCGACTCACCGAGCATGTTGGCCTGGATGGCCGGGCAGACCGAACGGATCGACGTCGGCGCCGCGGTGATGCAGATCCCCGCCCGTACGCCAGCGGCCACCGCCATGACCGCCGCCACCATCGACGCGCTCTCCGGCGGCCGGTTCCGGCTCGGCCTGGGCGTCTCCGGCCCGCAGGTGTCCGAGGGCTGGCACGGCGTGCGGTTCGCCAAGCCGCTCGCCCGGACCCGCGAGTTCGTCGACATCGTGAAGCTGGCCGTCGCCCGCAAGGAGGTGGCGTACGACGGCGAGCACTACACGCTGCCGCTGCCGGACGGCCCGGGCAAGGCCCTGCGGCTGGGCTTCCATCCACCCCGCGAACACATACCGATCTACCTGGCCGCGGTCGGCCCGAAGAACCTGGAGTTGGCCGGCGAGATCGCCGACGGTTGGTTGGCTGTCTTCTACGCCCCGGAGTTCGCCGAGGAGCAGCTCGCCTCGGTTCGCGCCGGACGCGCCAAGGTCGGCAAGGAGTTGGCCGGGTTCGACGTGGTGCCGTCGGTGCCCGTGGTGATCGGCGACGACGTGGCGTCCTGCGCCGAGCTTGTCCGCTGGTACGCCGCGCTCTACGTGGGCGGTATGGGCAGCCGGCAGCAGAACTTCTACAACCAGCTCGCCACCCGGATGGGCTACGGCGACGCCGCCCGCGAGGTGCAGGACCTGTACCTGGCCAAGCGGCAGCGCGACGCCGCGGCCGCCGTACCGATGGAGTTCATCGACCGCACCTCGCTGCTCGGCCCGAAGGAGCGCGTCGCCGAGCGGATGCGGGAGTACGCCGCCGCCGGCGTCACCACGCTCTCGGTGACCCTCTTCGTAGCTGACCGGGACAGCGGTGTGCAGACCCTGCGTACCGTCGCCGAGGCTCTCGACCTTTCCGGAGTCGGCGAGTGACCTGGATCGAGGCCATCGTCCTGGGCATCGTCCAGGGACTGACCGAGTTCCTTCCGGTCAGCTCGTCGGGGCATCTGCGGATCACCTCGGCGATCTTCTTCGACCAGGACGCCGGCGCGTCGTTCACCGCGGTCACCCAGCTCGGCACCGAAGCGGCGGTGCTGATCTACTTCGCGAAGGACATCTGGCGGATCACCCGGACCTGGCTGGTCGGCATCCGGGACAAGTCGGTCCGCTCCAGCCTCGACTACCGGATGGGCTGGTACGTGATCGTCGGCTCGATCCCGATCGGGCTCTTCGGTTTCGTCTTCAAGGACCAGATCAAGACCGCCGGGCGCAACCTGTGGGTGGTGGCGACCACGCTGATCGTGTTCGCGTTCGTGCTGGCCTTCGCGGAGTACTGGGGGCGGCAGACCCGCACCCTGGAGAACTTCCGGATGAAGGACGGCATCGTGATGGGCTTCGCCCAGGCCATGGCGCTGGTCCCCGGGGTGTCCCGCTCCGGCGGCACGCTCACCGCGGGCCTGCTGCTCAACCTGACCCGGGAGGCGGCGGCGCGGTACTCGTTCCTGCTGGCCATCCCGGCGGTGGTGATGTCCGGTGTGTTCAGCCTCGGTGACGTCTTCGAACCGTCCGCCCCGGGCACGTCCGTACCCACCGTGGCCCAGACGATCGTGGCCACCGCCATCGCCTTCGGCGTCGGGTACGCGGCCATCGCCTGGTTGCTGCGCTACGTCGCCCACCACACCCTGTACGTCTTCGTGCTGTACCGGGTCGCGCTGGGCACCCTGGTCCTGGCCCTGCTGCTGACCGGCACGATCGACGCCACCTGAGCGACTCCGTCGACGGCCCCCGACCCCGCCCGCGAGCGGAGCCGGGGGTCGTCCGCTGCCCGCGACGGCCCGGTTCGGGCCCAGGTCATAGGGTGGTCACCGTGGCGACCCTTCTGCTCCTGCGACACGGCCGGACGACCGCGAACGCGGACGGCGGTCTGGCCGGTCGGCAACCGGTCGAGTTGGACGACACCGGGCGTGCCCAGGCCAGCGCGGTCGGCGAGCGGTTGCGGGCGGTGCCGCTGGCCGCCGTGGTGACCAGCCCGCTGATCCGGTGCCGGCAGACCCTGGAGTTGGCGCTTCCGCAGGCCACCCCGGTGGTCGAGGACGGGTTGATCGAGTGCGACTACGGCAGCTGGGAGGGGCAGCCGCTGAAGAAGCTCGCCAAGGAGCCGCTCTGGCCGGTCGTCCAGCAGCACCCCAGCGCGGTGGTCTTCCCGGACGGTGAGGCGATGGCGGCGATGGCCGCACGTGCCGTGGCGGCGGTGCGCTCCTGGGACGCCCGGGTGAGCGCCGAACACGGGCCCGAGGCGGTCTGGCTGGCGTGCAGCCACGGCGACGTGATCAAGGCGATCGTGGCGGACGCGCTCGGCGTACACCTGGATGCCTTTCAGCGGATCGTGGCCGACCCGGCGTCGGTGACGGCGATCCGGTTCACGCCGCTGCGTCCGTTCGTGGTGCGTCTCAACGACACCGGCGGCGACCTGGCGGCGCTGGTGCCGCCGCCGGCGAAGCGGCGTCGGCGCGCGAACCGGGCGGCCGACTCGGACGCGGCCGTCGGCGGCGGGGCGGGTGTGTCGCGGTGAGGCCGGTCACGGCGCCGTCGCCGGCCGGCCCGTCAGCTCCTGTCGACAAGGCCGCCACGCCCGGGTATCGCCCCTGGTACGCCGGGCGCGCCGACGCTGCGGCGATTCGCGTCGGTGGGGTGCGCGACGCCAAGGCGGGCCGGATAGGGTCGTGGGTATGACCCACCAGGTGCACGCCTTCGAACCGCCGGAGCGGTTCGTCGCCGGGACTGTCGGGCCGCCGGGGGAGCGCACGTTCTTCCTGCAGGCCCGCGGCGGCGGCAGGCTGGTCAGCGTCGCGCTGGAGAAGGTCCAGGTGTCCCTGCTCGCCGAGAAGCTGGAGGAGCTGCTCACCGAGGCGCAGCGTCGCTTCGGGGTGGACCTGCCCGAGCTGGCGCCGGTGATCGGCGACAACGAGCCGCTGGACACTCCCGTCGACGAGGAGTTCCGGGTCGGGACCCTCGGGCTGGCCTTCGACGTCGACACCGCGACCGTGGTGATCGAGGCGATCGCCGCGGGCGAGGTGGAGCCCGAGGTCGAGCTCGGCGATGAGGACGACGACGAGGACGACGACGAGGACGAGGAGCCGGACGAGGACCTCGACCGGCTCCGGGTCCGGCTCACCCCGCAGGCCACCCGCCAGTTCATCGAGCGGGCCCGGCGAGTGGTCAACGCGGGCCGACCACCGTGCCCGCTCTGCGGCCAGCCGTTGGACCCCGCCGGGCACCTCTGCCCGCGGCACAACGGTTACCACCGGTGACCTCGTCCGGCCTCCAGCCCCGTCAGGACGGCGACGCCGCGCTGCGGCTGCTGCGCGACGGCGCCCTCGAGCTGGAGGGTCGGCTTGTCGACGCGTCGAACACCACACTGCGCGGCATTCTCACCCTGGACGGGGTGACCGCCCGCTGCGTCTACAAGCCGGTCCGTGGCGAGCGCCCACTCTGGGACTTCCCCGATGGCACCCTTGCCGGTCGGGAGGTCTCGGCCTATCTGGTCTCCCGGGCCACCGGGTGGGATCTCGTGCCGCCCACCGTGCTGCGCGACGGCCCGTTCGGCCCCGGCTCCTGTCAGCTCTGGATCGACGAGCCGGAGGACGCCGAGGCGCTCGTCGGTTTCCTGCCCGCCGGGGAGTTGCCGCCGCGCTGGATCCCGATCGCCGCGGCCCGCGACGAGGACGGCGCCGACTACGCCCTGGCGCACGCCGACGACCCGCGGCTGGCCCGGCTTGCGGTGCTCGACGCGGTGCTCAACAACGCCGACCGCAAGGGCGGTCACGTCCTCGTCGGTCCCGACGACCGGATCTACGGCGTGGACCACGGCGTGAGCTTCCACGTGGAGGACAAGCTGCGGACGGTGCTCTGGGGGTGGGCCGGCAAGCAGTTGCCGCCCGATGCCGTGGAGATGCTCGACGCGCTGGCCGGGCAGGTCGCCGGGGCGCTCGGCGCGGAGCTGTCCGACCACCTGACGATCAGCGAGGTTGCCGAGGTGGCCGCCCGGGTCGACCGGCTGCGCGAGACCGGCCGCTTCCCGCAGCCTCCGGAGGACTGGCCGGCGATGCCCTGGCCACCGATGTGAGAGCGTTGTCATCTTGATCACCCGTGGGGCGCTCCGGCCTTGTCGCCGGGCTGGCTAGGCTGATCCCCATGGAGTCTTGGGCGGGACACGAGGTGCCACGGCTGCCGGGCAGGGGCGAGCCACTGGCGTTGTACGACTCGGCGCGGCAGGGTGTCCACCCGAGCGAGCCGGCCGACGCGGGAAGCATGTACGTCTGCGGCATCACCCCGTACGACGCCACCCACCTCGGCCACGCCGCCACCATGATCACGTTCGATCTGGTGCAGCGGATGTGGCGCGACGCCGGTCGCCCGGTGCGCTACGTGCAGAACGTCACCGACATCGACGACCCGCTGCTGGAGCGGGCCGCCCGCGACGGCGAGGACTGGGTGGTCCTGGCGATGCGTGAGACAGCGCTGTTCCGGGAGGACATGGAGGCGCTGCGGATCATACCGCCGGAGCACTACGTGGGCGCGGTCGAGTCGATCCCGGACATCGCCGACAAGGTCGAGGTGCTGCTCAAGGACGGCGCCGCGTACCGGCTGGACGACGGCACCGGCGACGTCTACTTCGACATCTCCGCCACCGGCCGGTTCGGCTACGAGTCGAACCTGACCCGCGAACAGATGCTGGAGATCTTCCCGGAGCGCGGCGGCGACCCGGACCGCGCCGGCAAGCGGGACCCACTGGACCCGCTGCTGTGGCGCGGCGCCCGCGAGGGCGAGCCGTCCTGGCCGGGCGGCGACCTGGGCGCGGGCCGCCCCGGCTGGCACATCGAGTGCGCGGTCATCGCGCTCAACCTGCTCGGCGACCGGATCGACGTGCAGGGCGGCGGCAACGACCTGCTCTTCCCGCACCACGAGGCCTCCGCCGCGCACGCCGAGCGGCTCACCGGCCAGGCGCCGTTCGCCGAGCACTACGTCCACGCCGGGATGATCGGCCTGGACGGCGAGAAGATGTCCAAGTCCCGCGGCAACCTGGTCTTCGTCTCCCGGCTGCGCGCCGACAAGGTCGACCCGATGGCGATCCGCCTGGCGCTGATCTCCGGGCACTACCGCAGCGACCGCACCTGGACCGACGACCTGCTCACGACCGCACAGGAGCGCCTGGACCGCTGGCGGCGGGCCGCCGCCGCGCCGGCCGGACCGTCCGGGGCCGAGCTGCTGGCCGAGGTACGCGCGCGCCTGGCCGACGACCTGGACACCCCTGGCGCTTTGGCAGCGGCGGACCGTTGGGCCGAGGCGACCCTCGCCGGCGCGACCGACGACCCCGAGGCCCCGGCCCTCTTCGCGAACACGGTCGACGCCCTCCTCGGCATCCGCCTCTAGCCCCTCGCAAGCCTGCCCCCCGCGTCGCTCGGCTGACCCCGTGCGCGCTCGGCTGGCGTCCTGCGCGCTCGGCTGGCCCCGTGCGCGCTCGGCTGGCGTCCTCCGTGCTGGGCTGGCGTCGATCGCGCTTGGCTGGCGTCGATCATGGAGTTGTGGTGGCCGGTATAAGGTGCTGTGCCCCTTATGCGCGGCACCACAACTCCTTGATCGACGCGCTCCCCGCGCCCCCCTCGCCGATCTTGCACTTCCTGACGTTACGAAAGGTGCCAAGCGGGGCAAAGCGGCAACAGCAAGTGCAAGATCGCCGGGGCAGGGCAGGGCAGGGCAGGGCAGGGCAGGGCAGGGCAGGGCAGGGCAGGGCAGGGCAGGGCAGGGCAGGGCAGGGCAGGGCAGGGCGGGGCAGGGCGGGGCCGGGCGGGGTGCGGTGTTAGCCCAGGACCAGGCCGGGGTTGGGTTCCGGGTCGGGGGTTGGGCCGGGGATCTTGTACTCCTCGGTGAGGGTGGTCATCGGGCCGGGCCAGGTCGCCTGGGACACCTCGATCGGCTTGCGGTGTGCGTCGTAGGCGACGTGCAGCAGGTGCAGCACGGGGGTGTCGGGTCGGATCTGGAGGGTCTCGGCCTCCTCCCGGCTCGGCTGGCGGGCGCTGATCGTGTCGGTGGCGGCGACGTACCGCCGGCCGGTGGCCTCCTCGGCCTCCTGGTAGAGGGGCCGACCGAACGCCTCGACGCGTTCCAGTGAGGTGCCTGCGGTGTCGCGGGGCAGGAACCAGGAGGCGCCGACCTCGACGGGGGAGTCGTCGGTGCGGACGAGGTGTCGGCGGCAGAGCAGGCTGGTGCCGTCGGACACGCCGAAGGCGTCGGCCACCTCGGCGGGGGCGGGGGCCGGCCCGACGGAGACGAGTTGTTGACGGTAACGGGCGGCCAGGTCGGTGTGGTAGCCGCGGAAGCCGCCGTACCGACCCCGGGAGAGGCGGTTGAGGCGACGGCGGGTGCCTCGGACGTACGTACCGGAGCCGGGTTTGGTGATGAGGATGCCCTCGACCCGCAGCTGGTCGACGGCGCGCTGCACGGTCTGCTTGGCGACGCCGAACATCTCGGCGATGGCCGGGATGGACGGCAGCCGCTCGCCCGGCCCCCAGTCGCCGCGGCGGACCTGGGCCTTGAGCTGCGCGGCGATCTGTCGGTGCGGGAACTCGGCGGCCCCGGGATTGATCTGCACACCCGCCTCCTTGATCACATCTAGGTTCCTAGGATGCCCTAGAGGGTGTGACGGCGCTACCCCGGACACGCGGAAACGGGCCCCCGGACCGAACAGAGGTCCGAGAGCCCGTGCAAGAAAGGTGCTACCAGGAGCCGGCGGTGGGGCCGGCCGAACCGCCCCGGCGGCGCAGGTACTTCTCGAACTCCTGGGCGATTTCGTCACCGGTCAACGGGGTGATGCCCTCGTCACCGACCCGTTCCTCCAGCTCGCGCACGTACTCGCCCAGCTCGGCGTCCTGCTCGGCGGCGCTGCGCACCCGCTGCTCCCACTCGGCCGACTCCTCGGCGAGGTCGGCCATCGGCACCGGCAGGTCGACGACCTCCTCGACCCGGTGCAGCAGGGCGAGGGTGGCCTTCGGGCAGGGCGGGTTGTTGGCGTAGTGCGGCACGTGCACCCAGAACGAGACGGCGTCCACCTCGGCGCGGGAGCAGGCGTCGTGCAGCACGCCGACGATGCCGGTCGGCCCGTCGTACCGGGTGGGGGTGAGCTGGTAGCGCTCGGCGGCCTGCGCGTCGGAGGCGCTGCCGCTGATCGGCAACGGCCGGGTGTACGGCACGTCGGCGAGCAACGCGCCGAGCAGCACCACCCGCTCCACCTCCAGGCTGTGGCAGATCTCCAGCACCTGCTCGCAGAACGTCCGCCAGCGCATGCTCGGCTCGATGCCGCGGATCAGCACCACGTCGCGGTCGGTGCCCTCCGGGCTGGCCACCATGAACCGAGTCGTCGGCCACTCCACCCGCCGGGTCTCCCCGTCGGCCATCGTGATGGTGGGCCGACTGACCTGGAAGTCGTAGAAGTCCTCCGGATCCAGCTCGGCGATCTGCCGCGCGTTCCAGACCTGCTCCAGGTGCTCGACCGCGGCGGTGGACGCGTCGGCGGCGTCATTCCAACCCTCGAACGCGGCGATCGCCACCGGGGACCGCAGCACCGGCAGTCCGTCGAACTCGGTCACGCCGTCACCTCACCCTGCTCGTCGCGGTTGGCGCCGGGACCGCGCCCGGTCGTCATACCGTGGGGCACGGCGGCGTCCCTGTTGTCCTTCACGTCCGTCAGCCTACGTGCAGGGCGAGGGTGCGGCCCGTCGGCCGCGCCGGTCAGCCGCTCCGGCAGCAGGTCATACCCGAACGAACCAGACAGGGTGATCCCCGTGACACAATAGGGGATCGCTCGAGGATGGTCGTGGAGTCCCGCCGAATCGCACTAACCTGAACGGGTGCGGACTTCATTGATGGATGTGCTGGCTGAGCGGGTTCTCATCGCCGATGGCGCGATGGGCACGATGTTGCAGGCCGCGGACCTCACGCTCGACGACTTCGACGGGCTGGAGGGCTGCAACGAGATCCTCAACGTCACGCGCCCGGACGTGGTCCGCGGGGTGCACGACGCCTACCTGGCCGCCGGTGCCGACTGCGTGGAGACCAACACCTTCGGCGCCAACCTCGCCAACCTCGCCGAGTACGACATCCCGCACCGCATCCGCGAGTTGTCCGAGGCCGGCGCCCGGATCGCCCGGGAGGCCGCGGACGCGGCGAGCACCCCG
Source organism: Micromonospora sp. NPDC003944 (assembly GCF_053605225.1). Classification (NCBI taxonomy): domain Bacteria; kingdom Bacillati; phylum Actinomycetota; class Actinomycetes; order Micromonosporales; family Micromonosporaceae; genus Micromonospora; species Micromonospora sp. NPDC003944. Next base: position 33,102 of record NZ_JBSGIV010000051.1, on the reverse strand, counting down.
CAGCGGCCCCGGTTCGTCCTCGGCTCGATCGGTCCGGGCACCAAGCTGCCGACCCTCGGGCACGCCGACTACGCGACGCTGCGCGACGCCTACCAGGAGAACGCGGCGGGTCTGATCGCCGGCGGCGCGGACGCGCTGATCATCGAGACCTGCCAGGACCTGCTCCAGGTCAAGGCGGCCGTGGTCGGGTCGAGGCGGGCGATGGCCGAGCTGGGCCAGTCGGTGCCGATCATCTGTCACGTGGCCGTGGAGACCACCGGCACGATGCTTGTCGGCAGCGAGATCGGTGCGGCGCTCGCCGCGATCGAGCCGCTCGGCGTGGACCTGATCGGGCTCAACTGCTCGACCGGCCCGGCCGAGATGAGCGAACACCTCCGCTACCTGTCGCAGCACTCCCGCATCCCCCTGTCGGTGATGCCGAACGCCGGCCTGCCGGTGCTGACCGCCGACGGGGCGTACTTCCCGCTGAGCCCGGTCGAGCTGGGGGAGGCGCTGGAGCGGTTCATCACCGAGTACGGCGTGGGGCTGGTCGGCGGCTGCTGCGGCACCACCCCGGAGCACATCCGGGTGCTGGCCGAGCGGCTGCACGGCGTCACCGCCCCGGCCCGCGAGCCCCGGCACGAGGCGGGTGTTTCGTCGGTGTACCACCCGGTGCCGTTCGCCCAGGACGCGTCGGTGCTGATGGTGGGTGAGCGGACCAACGCCAACGGCTCGAAGGCGTTCCGGGAGGCCATGCTCGCCGGCGACTGGCGGGCCTGTGTGGAGATCGCCCGCAGTCAGGCGCGCGACGGCTCGCACCTGCTCGACCTCTGCGTGGACTACGTCGGCCGCGACGGCACGCAGGACATGCGCGAGCTGGCCGGTCGGTTCGCCACCGCGTCTACCCTGCCCATCATGTTGGACTCCACCGAGCCGGCGGTCATCGAGGCCGGGTTGGAGATGCTCGGCGGCCGGTGCGTGGTCAACTCGGTCAACTTCGAGGACGGTGACGGCCCCGAATCCCGGTACGCCCGGGTGATGCCGATCGTCCGTGAGCACGGCGCGTCGGTGGTGGCGCTGCTCATCGACGAGGAGGGGCAGGCCCGCACCCAGGAGTGGAAGGTCCGGGTCGCGGCGCGGTTGATCGACGACCTGACCGGCCGGTGGGGCATCGACCGGGCCGACATCCTGATCGACGCGCTGACCTTCCCGATCGCCACCGGGCAGGAGGAGACCCGTCGCGACGGCATCGAGACGATCGAGGCGATCCGGGAGATCTCCCGCCGCTACCCCGGCGTCAACTTCACCCTGGGCATCTCGAACATCTCGTTCGGGCTCAACCCGGCGGCCCGGCAGGTGCTCAACTCGGTGTTCCTGCACGAGTGCGTGCAGGCCGGCCTGACGTCGGCGATCGTGCACGCCAGCAAGATCCTGCCGATGGCGAAGATCCCCGACGAGCAGCGCGAGGTCGCCCTGGACCTGGTGTACGACAGGCGCCGGGAGGGCTACGACCCGGTGCAGCGCTTCCTCGAGCTCTTCGAGGGTGTCGACGTGACGAGTGCCCGGGCCAGCCGGGCGCAGGAGTTGGCGGCGTTGCCGCTCGACGAGCGGCTCAAGCGGCGGATCATCGACGGCGAGCGCAACGGCCTGGAGGCCGACCTGGACGAGGCGATGGCCGGCGGCCGTTCCCCGTTGTCGATCATCAACGACATCCTGCTGGACGGCATGAAGGTGGTCGGTGAGCTGTTCGGCTCCGGCCAGATGCAGCTGCCGTTCGTGCTCCAGTCCGCCGAGGTGATGAAGACCGCGGTGGCCTACCTGGAGCCGCACATGGAGACCGCCGAGGACGGCGGCAAGGGCCGCATCGTGCTCGCCACGGTGCGCGGCGACGTGCACGACATCGGCAAGAACCTCGTCGACATCATCCTGTCCAACAACGGCTACGAGGTGGTGAACATCGGCATCAAGCAGCCGATCAGCGCCATCCTCGACGCCGCCGAGCAGCACCGCGCCGACGCGATCGGCATGTCCGGTCTGCTGGTCAAGAGCACCGTGATCATGAAGGAGAACCTGGCCGAGATGGCCACCCGCGGGGTCGCGGAGCGGTGGCCCGTCCTGCTCGGTGGGGCGGCGCTGACCCGCGCGTACGTCGAGGACGACCTGCGCTCGACGTTCCCCGGGCAGGTGCACTACGCGCGGGACGCGTTCGAGGGTCTGTCCCTGATGGACCGGGTGATGACCGCGAAGCGTGGTGGCGCCCCGGTGATCGACCCGGAGCGGGAGGCGGCTCTCGCGGCCCGACGGGCGCGCCGGGAGCGGCAACGCTCGATGGTCACCACGTCGCTGCCGGAGCTGCACGACTCGTCGGTCCGCTCCGACGTGGCAGCCGACGTGGCGGTGCCCACCCCACCGTTCTTCGGCACCCGGGTCGTCAAGGGCGTGCCGATGGCCGACTACGCGGCGCTCCTCGACGAGCGGGCCACCTTCTCCGGGCAGTGGGGGCTGCGCGGCGCCCGGGGTGGCAGCGGGCCCTCCTACGAGGAGCTGGTCGAGACCGAGGGTCGGCCGCGTCTGCGGTACTGGCTGGACCGGCTGATCGCCGACCAGATCCTTGAGGCAGCCGTGGTGTACGGCTACTTCCCCGCGTACTCCGAAGGCAATGACCTGGTGGTGCTCGACGAGAACGGGCACGCGGAGCGCGCCCGGTTCTCGTTCCCCCGGCAGCGGCAGGAGCGGCGGCTCTGCCTGGCGGACTTCTTCAAGCCCCAGGGTGACCAGCTCGATGTGGTCGCGTTGCAACTGGTCACCGTCGGCCAGCCGGTCAGCGAGTACGCGGCGAAGCTGTTCGCCCGCAACGAGTACCGCGACTACCTGGAGGTGCACGGGCTGTCCGTGCAGCTCACCGAGGCTCTGGCCGAGTACTGGCACCAGCGCATCCGTGCCGAGATGACCCTGCCCGACGGGCGTCCGCTGGGGCACGACGACCCGGCGGACCTGGCCGGCATCCTGCACAACGACTACCGGGGCTGCCGGTACGCGTTCGGCTACCCGGCCTGCCCCGACCTGGAGGACCGGGCGAAGATCATGGATCTGCTCGGCGCGGACCGGATCGGGGTCGAGCTGTCCGAGGAGTTCCAGCTCATGCCGGAGCAGGCCACCGACGCGATCGTGGTACACCACCCGGAGGCCAACTACTTCAACGCCAAGTAACGAAGCGCAGGTGCCCTGACCTGTGACTGCTTTGTCCGTAGCCTTTCGGGTGATTGTCCCGGCCTCTTGATGTCGAGCAACTAGCCAAGATCATGAGGTTTGCAGGTTGTCCACGGGGGTCGGCACGGTCCACTGCCGACCATCGTTGCCAAGCGAATCAGCAGCTCACAAGGCACGTCGCCCGCTTGGTCGGCTACGCCCCGTCCTTGATCGATGCAACGCCACGTGTGCCGAGTGCTGATGCCACGTCGCCAAGCGCGGGCGGTGCGCGGCGAATGGTCAGGTTTAGCCCGGTCCGAGCCGGGCAGTCCCGGGCCATGTGGGTTGACGTCGACGAACCGAACGCGGTCGAAGTGTTCTGGAACGGGATGCGGGAGGCCGCTGCTGCCGCTGCCCGGCACCGGGACTCCGGCCTGTACAACGCCATCGTCAAGATCGGTAGGTCGGCGCTGGCGCAGGGCGTCGAACTGGCGCCCTCCTGCGGCTTCTTCCTTCAGTGCCCGGTCTGCAGTGCTCAGTCAGGGCAGCGCTGTGTCAACGCCCCCGGCCACCCTCTGCAGGAGAACATCCTCCACCCGGAACGCGTCGAGTTGAGTGAGAAGGCCATCAGGGGCGAGGTCCCTCTTCCGGCGCCGCTTGGGAGAGTCCATCGATCCGCTTGATCAGGTGATGACAAGTAGCTGTCAGGCGCTTTCCTGACCTACTTTCCATCACTTGATCTTCGGGCGCCACGCCACGCTCCTCGACGCTCCGCTGCTGTCTGACCAGATCAAGATCTCCGGTTACGAGTACGACGTGGAGACCGGTCTGTTGAGAACGCTCGTACCTCCGCGCAGCCGGGCCGACGGGTAGCGGGCCTGCCACGCGACGACGCGGTCAGCTCTGGATGTCGAGAACGGCGGGGTGACTCCGTCCTCGGGGAGGATGCGGTCACCGGGACCGCACCAGAGCAGGGAGATCGAGCATGGCGATCCAGCGGATGGACAACGTCCTCATCGTTGTCGATGACCTGGACGCGGTCATCGCGTTCTTCGTCGAACTCGGCATGCAGGTGGAGGGGCGGGGCCCGGTCGAGGGGCGGTGGGTGGAGCGTGTCATCGGGCTCGACGACGTGCGGCAGGAGGTCGCGATGCTGCGGACCCCGGACGGCCAGGGCAAGGTCGAGCTGGCGATGTTCCACTCACCGGCGGCGGTCAGCGCCACGCCGAGGGACACCCCGGCGAACACACTCGGCATTCGACGCATCATGTTCGCCGTCGACGACATCGACGACGTGATCGCCCGGCTGCGCGGCCATGGCGCCGAACTCGTCGGGGAGGTGGAGCGGTACGAGGACATCTTCCGGCTCTGCTACGTACGCGGCCCGGAGGGCATCATCGTCGGGCTGGCCGAGCAGCTGCGCTGACCGGCACCTGCCCGGATCGAACGACTGCCTCACCGCTCGCCCCGGACCAGCCGGATCAGCCGGTCGAGGACCCGGCCGCCGCTGACCCGGAGGCCGTCGTGCTCGTACTCGTCGGTGACCCAGGTACGCAGCCCGCGTACCGAGCGGGCGGTGTCGAGCGAGTCGACGGTGTCGACGTACATGTCGTCGTGATAGATGGCGGCGGCCACCGGCACCTCGTTGCGGGCCAGCTGAGCGGGGTCGTACAGGTCGGGCCAGCCCTCCCGCTGGGCGAGCAGCTGCGCCGCCTCGGCCAGCGGGGCCAGCGCCGGGTCGGTGGCGAACATCCAGGGGTAGATCATCTCCCCGGTCAGCAGCACCGGGAGGTCGTCGGCCAGCGCCCGGTCGACGTCGAACCGGGGGAACTCCGCGCGGACCGACTGTGCGGCCCACCGGGTGCCGTGCGGGGACACCGACCGCTGACCGTAGATCGACTCGTGGAGTACGGCGTAGAGCGGGCGTCCGGTGAACGACAGGTGACGCTCCACCTGGGCGAGGAACGCGTCGCCGAAGGGTGCGCCGGGCAGCGTGCTCTCCTCCAGCAGGTAGTGCAGCGTGTGCGAGCCGTTCCCGGTGCCCAGGAGGATGCCCAGCGTCTGGAACGCCTCGGCGGTCAACACGCCACCGCCGGGCAGCCGTACCTCCTGCTCGCGCAACTGGCGCACGACGGTGCGGACGGCCTCGGCGTCCTGCGGGTAGCGCGTGTAGTGCGCCTCGACCTTGCGCTGCACCCGGGGATAGGCCGCCCGGTACACCGCCTCCGGCGTGCTGCGCAGGCCGGCGAGACCACCCGTCACGAACGCCTCGCGTAGACCCTGCGGGGCGTACGACAGGTAGGTGAGGGCGCAGAAGCCGCCGTAGCTCTGGCCCAGCACGCTCCACTGCCCGGCGTCGCCGAGGAGTTCCCGGCGGATCAGCTCGCAGTCCCGCACGATCGAGTCGGCGCGGAAGTACGCCAGGTACCGGGCCTGTGCGGCGGCGTCCCCGCGCAGTGGCAGGGTGTGCCGGTCGACGGGTGTGGACCGGCCGGTGCCGCGCTGGTCCACCAGCAGCACCCGGTAGTCGTCGAGCGCCCGGTCCAGCCACTCGTCCCGGCCCACCGGGCGGGGGGACCGCCCGCCCGGCCCGCCCTGCAGGAACAGCAGCCAGGGCAGGGACTCCCGCTGTGCGCCCGCTGCGACGACCTCGCGGGCGTACACCTCGATCTGCTCCCCGGCCGGGTCCGCGTGGTCGAGCGGTACCCGGAAGGTGTGGTCGCTGATGAGGGTGCCCGGGTGGCGGTGGGTCGGCACGTGGTCTCTCCCGGTGGTCGGTCCGGCCTGATGCCCACAGCCTGCCCGACGAGGGCGGCGACGCCGTCTCGACCCCGGGGTCCGACGGCGTCGGGGCGACCAACGGTGGGTCAGCTCGCCGGGACCGTCAGTGGGTGTCGCCGGCGGGGAAGGTTTCGCGCAGTGCCGAGTCCAGTGAGCGGCCGGTGGTCGGCTCGATGAACAGGTCGGCGAGCAGCAGGTCGCCGAGGTGGCTGGGGTTGATGCCGGACTCCTTGCGACCGAGGGCCTGTGCCGCGCCGCCGAGTCGCAGCGCGGCCCGCGCCGCGCCGGCCGGCATCCGGCCGACCCGGCGGGGCCGGCCCACCGCGTCAGCGATGCGGGCGAGCATGTCGGCCCAGGTGAGGTTCTCGTCGGCGATCGGGATGTCCGCGCCACTGGCCCGCTCCAGGGCGTCGACCGCGGTCTCGGCCACGCTGCGCGCGGAGGCCGCGGCGCTACCGCCGGTCGGGGCGACCAACGGGGTACGCGAGCGCGCCCACCGGTCCAGCGGAGGGGCCCAGTTGGGCAGCCGGTCGCCGGCCCGACCGAAGACGAAGGGCAGCTCGAGGACGGCGACCGGAAGGCCCTCGCCGGCGGCCGCCCGCCCCTCCTGGGCCTGCTCCAGGCGGCACCGGATGTACGTGTGCCGTTCGGCGAGGCGCCACTGCGGGTGGAGCCGGTCGAAGTAGGTGTAGTAGGAGCCCATCACGACGCCGCGGGTGAGCCCTTCGAGGCGGGCGGCGGTGAGCAGGCGTACCACCGGGTCGACGTTGTCGCGCCGGAACTCGGGATAGATCGGCTTGGGCAGTGGCCGTTGCTCGTCGGTGCGGGTGGCGTACACGACGCCGTCGTGCCCGGCGAGCAACGGCCGCAGGTCGTCGACCGAGGCGGACCCGACATCGAGCAGGTGGTCGACGCCCGGCTGGGCGGTCCGCGCCACGGTGGTCGCGGCGTGACCACCGTCTCGGAGGACGTCCACGACGTGAGCGCCGATCAGCCCGCTGCCACCCACCACCAGAATCCGCACGGTGCATCGTCCACTCTGGAACCACTGTCTTGTCAACCCACGGGCGCCGCCGGGCGGGTCCTGGGCTGGCCGCTGCGCTCCGACGTCCTTTCGCAGACGCTAGGCTCGGACCGACGGTCAACAGTGGGCGCGTCGTATACCGTCAGTGACGGTTGCCTGACTTCTCACAAACGGGGGTTGAGGATGCCGGAACCGCGCGCCTTCTGGCTGGACGAGCAGTTCGACCGCGAACACGGCACCGACGGACGCGGCCGGTACGAGGCCGAGGTGCTCGGCCGCATCGACGAGTTCACCGACACCTGGGGAGACTTCGCGCCCGTCGCGTTCGCGGTGACGGCCTGGCGGCTGGCCAGCGAGCTGTCGCCGGGCTTCGTCCGCTGGCACCGGCGGATCATCTCGGCTACCTGCGCGCGCAGCCCGTGGGACGGCAGCCTGGTCTGCGCGGTGACCCTCGCCTCCCGCTGGCCGGCCGAGCTGACCTGGACCAAGCAGTGGCAGCGCGACCGTGGTTGGCAGAACTGGCCCCAGCTGTTCGGCCAGTTCACCACGCCCACCGAGCAGGACCAGACGCGCCGGCCGCACCTGCGCGCGCTGCTCCAGGTGGAGGCACCGGTCCCGCTCGACGACCTACCGCCCACTCCCGCCGGGCCGGCGGACGACGTCCCCGCAGCGGCACGGCGGGCCGTGGCGGTGCTGGCCCGGGAACTCAACGACCTTCTCGCGCCGATGGTCGGGCAGCTCGACGCCGGAGTGCCGGCGGGCTCCTGAGACGCCCGCCGGCCGGTATGGTCGTCGGCGTGGACCTGGACGACATCGCCGCCCGGCTCGGGGTGCCCGTCGAAGACGTCGACCGTGTGCACCGACTCGCCGGTGACGGGCCGTCAGCACCGTTACCGGCCAAGGCCGACGCGCCCGCTCTCCTCGACCGGCTCGCCGTGCCGCCGGAGGACGCCGCCGAGGTCATCGCGGGCTGGCCCGACCCCGACTCTCCGTTGTGGACCGAGGAGCTGCGCTGGCTCCTCGACCGCTCGATCGCCCTGGTCCGCGCCGACCTCGCGGGCTACGAGTGGATGTCGCCCGGCCCGGAGCTGCCCCGAGACCGGGGGCTCGCCTGGCGGCACCTCTACGTGTACGCGTACCTGGCCCTGGTCGACGTCGTGCGGGGCTACCACCGCGACCACGACGTCCCCGACGCGGTGTCCTGGGTGACCCTCGCTGACCTGGGCCGCAACCTCGCGATCGACCGGCGGATGCGCGGCGAGGGCTGGCCGATCATGCAGAGTTGGCTGACGCTGCACTCGCGCGGCAGCGTCTACGAGTTGGGCCGGCTGCAACACCAGCGCGGCGACGGCGCTATCGGTCTGCACGTCCCCGACTCGGGCCCGTTGACCCCGCAGGCGGTCGCGTCGTCCCTCGACGAGGCCCGCGCGTTCTTCGCCCGGCACTTCCCCGACGAGCGATACACCGCGTTCTCCTGCGCCTCGTGGCTGCTCGACCCGCAACTACGCGAGTACCTCCCCGAGGACTCCAACATCGTGCGGTTCCAACGCCGCTTCGAGCTGGAGCCCTACCAGGCGTCGGAGGGGCCGGACGCCGACATCGAGGTGCTGCGGTTCGGGTTCCGCACCCTGAGCACGCCCCTCGACGAGCTGCCGCGCCGCACCGTGCTCCAGCGCGCGATCATCGACCACCTGCGCGCCGGCGGCCACTGGCACTGGCGGCACGGCCGCTTCCCGATCTAGTCACGCTTCCACCACGCCCCGTTGGCGGGCGCGTGGGCCGCCGGTTCGATGACCTCCCACGCCTCGGCGATCAACCCGTCGGCGATCCGCAGGACGTCGACGACCACGATCTCCACGTCGGGTAGCCGGCGTCGCGAGTGCACCACGACGTGGTCGCCGTCGGCCAGCAGGTGCAGGATGTCGACTTTCATGCCGGCGGTCGGGCCCAGCGCGGCGCGGACCGCGGCGAGCCACTGCGCCCTGGTCGAGGTCGTCGAGTCCGACCGGTGATGGGTGAAGTCCTCGCTCAGGTACGAGGCGAGCGTGTCGACGTCGCCGGTGTCGACGAGCCCCGCCAACGCCCGTCCGACGATGCTCTTGTTCTCGGTGGTCATGGGCGGGAGTGTTTCCCCGGTCCCGGGTGGTTGTCGATGACATCGCACTTCATGGCGTCCCGGGCGAGGCTGAGTATGGTCATGATCGTGTATGCGGTCGGGGAACTCCTACGGGGGTGGCGCAAGCGCCGAGGGCTCAGCCAACTCGACCTGGCGATCGCCGCGGACGTCTCGGCTCGGCACGTCAGCCTGGTCGAGACCGGCAAGTCCACGCCGAGCGCCGACATGATCCTCCGGCTCGCCGACCAGCTCCACGTGCCGCTGCGCGACCGCAACCAGCTGTTGCTCGCCGCCGGCTTCGCGCCCCGGTACGCGCAGCGCCCGCTCGACGACAGCGCCCTCACGAGTGCCCTCGACGCGGTCCGCAGGGTGCTGCGGGCACACGAGCCGTACCCGGCGCTGGTCTTCGACCGCCGGTGGAACATCGTCATGACCAACCGCGCGGTCGACCCGTTCTTCGCGTACGTGGCCCCCGACCTGTTGCGGCCCCCGGTGAACCTGGTCCGGCTCGGCCTGGACCCGCGCGGGCTCGCGTCCCTGGTCGTCAACCTGGCGGACGTGCGGGCGGTGTTTCGCAGCCGGATCTCACGCCAACTCGCCGCCGCGCCGGACGCGACGCTCGCCGCGCTCTACGAGGAGCTGCTCGGCCCGCAGCCGGAGGAGCCGACGGGCGAACGGGTCGACGCCGACGTGGTGCTCCCGATGATCCTCCGGGTGGGCGACCGGGAGCTGCGGCTCTTCTCGACAATCACCACGTTCGGCACCCCGACTGACATCACCATCGAGGAGATCGCGGTCGAGTCCTACTACCCCGCGGACGCGGAGAGCGCCGCCTACTTCACACGGTAGGGCCCGGCCTGGTCGGTCACCAGGCCGGGCCCTACCGTGCACACACCCCCGGTCAGCCGGTGGTCAGGATGAACCTCTCCCAGGCCCCGACCGACGTGCGGTTGGCGATCAGAGATCCGGCCCCGGCGTTCTCGGCGCACACGATCTGGTTGTTGACCGTGGCCCGCAGGCTCACCGTCCCATCGGAGTTGGTGATGAGCTGGAACCTCTCCCACGATCCGATCGCCGCGGCGTTGGCGACCAGCGCTGCGGCGCCCGCGTTCGTGGCCGAGACGTACAGCCCGTTGGCGCGCGACCGCAGGGCGATGGTGCCGTTGCCGCCGTCGACCTGGTCGAACTGCTCCGTCGTGCCACCGACGCTGGCCTTGTTGGCGATCAACGCGGTGGTGCCGACCGCCGACACGTACTGGTTGTTGACCTGCGCCCGCAGCGTGCTCACCGGCGTGGTGTTACCGGTGCCGGTGGTGAAGGTGAACGCGTCGACGTCGAACAGGTAGCCGGACCCGCCCTTGAAGACCAGGTACAGCGTCGTCGACGCGCTCGGCGGGTTGCTGATCGTGGCGGACGCCTCGACGAACGTCTCCCAGTTGCCGGTCACCGGCACCGTGACGGTGCCCAGCAGGGAACCGGTGGCCGAACCGGCCCGCACCTCGATGGTGCCGCCCGCGCCGGCCGACGACGCCCGCACGGTGATGCGGTTGGCGTTGGCGAGGTTGTACGGCTGGTACGAGATCCAGTCGTTGTTCTCGATGAAGCCGGCCGTGCGGCCACCCTCGGCGTTGGTGTGGTCGGTGGCCTGCACGCCCGACGTGGCGCCGAAGTGCTCACCCTGGCGGTGCTTCGGTTGCAGCGTCTTGATGCTGTGCGTGGTCAGCCCGCCGTTGTCGGTGTAGGCGGCGTCGAAGACCCCGTAGATGTTCGCCGCCGAGTCGTGCTCGCCGTCGGTCGGCAGGGTGATCGAGCCGCTGCACCCGTTCTTCGAGGTGATCTGGTGGGCGTGACTGTCGTGACCCAGCGCGTAGGTCAGGCTCACCCTGGAACAGTCGATCGTGCCGTCCTGCGGGTCGCTCACGCTGATCTGGTACGACACCGTGTCACCGAAGCTGAACAACTGCCCGTCGGCGGGCGAGGTGAGCGTCACCGTCGGGGCCGTGTTGCCGACGGTGATGACCAGGCTCGCCGTGCCGGTCAACCCGTTCGGGTCGGTGACCCTCAACGTGGGGGAGTACGTGCCGTTCGTGGTGTACGTCTTGGTCGGGTTCGCCGCCGTCGACGTGGTGCCGTCACCGAACGTCCACAGGTAGCTCAGCGCCCCACCCTCGGGGTCCGAGCTGCCGGCCGACGAGAAGTTGACGGTCAACGGGTTGGCCCCCGACGTCGGGTTCGCCGAGGCGACCGCGATCGGGTTGCGGTTTCCGCCGCCGATGTACTCGATCCGGAACAACGCCTGGTTGTTCGAGCCGGTGCCGTAGTCCAGCACGTACAACGCGCCGTCCGGTCCGAAGGCCATGTCCATGACCTGGGTGCCGGACCACGGGAAGTTGGAGATCTCCCCGCGGGAGCCGTCGGAGTTGACCGCGATGGCCTTGATCCAGCGGCGGCCGTACTCACCGGCGAAGAACTGGCCGTTGAGCGACTGCGGGAACTTGATGCTGGAGTTCAGCGAAGCGTCGTACCGGTAGACCGGCCCGCCCATCGGCGACTCCGAGCCGCTGCCGAACTCCGACGGTGAACCGGAGTCGCCGGCGTACTTGATCCACGCCGACCTCGCCGCGGGCAGCGTGCCGAGCCCGGTGTTGCGGAACGAGTTGTTGGTCGGCCCGCCCGTGCAGTTGTACTTGGACTGCGACGGCCCGGACGGGAAGGTGTATTCGTTGTATGTTTCCGTGCTGGTGTTGGTGCCGGTGCAGTACGGCCAGCCGTAGTTGCCGGCCGACGCGATGCGGTTGAACTCGACCTGACCTTGGGGACCCCGGCTGGAGTTCGTGCTGCCGGCGTCCGGGCCGTAGTCGCCGAGGTACACGACGCCGGTGGCCTTGTCGACGCTCATCCGGAACGGGTTGCGAAGACCCATCGCGTAGATCTCCGGCCGGGTGTTGGCCGTGCCGGGAGCGAACAGGTTGCCCGACGGGATGGTGTACGTACCGTCGGCCTGCGGCTTGATCCGCAGCAGCTTGCCCCGCAGGTCGTTGGTGTTGCCCGCCGTGCGCTGGGCGTCGAACTGCGGGTTGCGGTTGGTCCGCTCGTCGATCGGCGCGTAGCCGGACGACTCGAACGGGTTGGTGTCGTCGCCGGTGGTCAGGTACAGGTTGCCGGCGGCGTCGAAGTCCAGGTCGCCGCCGACGTGGCAGCACTGCCCACGGTCGTTGGCGACCTGGAGCACGATCTTCTCGCTGCCCAGGTTGAGCGTGTCGTCGGAGTTGAGGGTGAACCGGGACAGCCGCAGGTGCCCCTTCCACCGGTCCCAGTCCGACTGCGAGCCGGTGGTCGGCGCGTCCCCGGACGGGGTGCTCAACGTGGGCGAGTAGTACAGGTAGATCCACCTGTTGGAGGCGAAGCCGGGGTCGACGGCGACGCCCTGCAACCCCTCCTCGTCGTGGGTGTAGACCGACAGGGTGCCGGAGGTCTTGGTATTGCCGGCCACGTCGGTCACCCGCAGCACGCCGTTGCGGGCGGTGTGCAGCACCGAGCGGTTCGGGAGGACGGCCAGGGACATGGCCTCACCCAGCTCGGCCGAGCCGGTGGCCAGTTTGACCTGCTGATAGTCGGAGGCGGGGATCACCGCGGCCTGCGCGGTGGACGGTGCAGCCACAGCGAGGGCCGCGCTTGCGACGGTGAGAACCGCCGCGAAGAGCGCCCGGGGCCAGCGCCGGGGATACGAGAGCATGATCGTCCTTTCTCGACGACCGGGGGTGCGGGCGCGCGGGGGCGCACCACGACCAGATGGGGGTGGTGAAGAGCGGGCGGGGAGCAGGTCAGCTGGTGGTGACCAGGTCGAACTTCTCCCACTGGCCGATGGAGGTCCGGTTGGCGATCAACGGGGAGGCGCCCGCGTTGTCCGCGGAGACGTACCGGTTGTTCACCGTGGCCCGCAGGCTCACCGTGCCGTCGGAGTTGCGCACCAGCTGGAACGTCTCCCAGGCGCCGGCGCTGCCCCGGTTGGCGATCAGCGCGGCGGCCCCGGCGTTCTCGGCCGCGACGTACTGCGAGTTGCTCTTGGCCCGCAGCGCCACGTTGCCGTTGGCCAGGTTGACCAGGTCGAACCGCTCGCTCGTGTTCACCGAGGTCTTGTTGGCGATCAGCGCGGTGGTCGAGTTGGGTGCGCTGACGTACTGGTTGTTGGCGCGGGCCCGCAGGGTGGAGCCGCTGACGGTGGGCGGCGGGGTGGTCGTGCGCGGCGAGCAGTCGGCGGTCACGGAGCCCGCGGCGACCTGGAGGCCGCCGAGCAGCATCCGGGTGAAGTTCGGGTCGGTGTACGACGCCTCGGTGTGCCCGAGGCCGGTGTACCAGGCCCGACCGCCGCCGTACGCCTTGCACCAGGTGATCGGGTGGTCGCCGCTCATGTTGCCGCCGCTGTAGGACGACTCGTCGAGGTTGGCCAGGACCCGAGCGGTGGACCGGGGGTTGGTCCGGTAGTTGTACCACTCGTCGGAGCGGACCCAGGTGGCCCCGAGGTGCGCCGTCGACGGGTTGGTGTTGTCCTCGATCCGCACGGTCGCGGTCTGGATCGCCGGGTGCGAGTCGAAGTACGCGCCGACCAGCTGGCCGTACCAGGGCCAGCTGTACTCGGTGTCGGCGGCGGCGTGCACGCCGACGTAGCCGCCACCAGCGGCGATGTACGACTCGAAGGCCGTCTGCTGGCTGGAGTTGAGGACGTCGCCGGTCGTCGACAGGAAGACCACCGCCTGGTACTGGGCCAGGTTGGAGGTGGTGAACTGGCCGGCGTCCTCGGTCGAGGTCACGGTGAAGCCGTTGGCCGCGCCGAGCTGCTGGATCGCGGCGATGCCGTTGGGGATCGACGAGTGGCGGAAGCCGGCGGTCTTGCTGAACACCAGGACCTTGGTCAGTGGCGCCGCGGCGGCGGGGGTCGGCAGGGTCACCAGGCTGGCCAGCATGACTGCCAGTCCGGTGACGAGTGCCAACAGGCGGGGACGGGAACGCATGGATCTGCTCCTCTGCTGAGCGTCGACCTCAGGGCGTGCACGTGGGCAGGCCAGGGGCCACGGTGGCGGTGCGGGAGCCGGGCCGCCGATGCTCGGCTGAGGTGCTCGGGGGTGGTGGGGGATGGAGGGTGGTGCGGTGGACCAATCGTTGACCTCGGACAACCACTGTGGACGGTCAGAATTCATCGATTGGTATCGCTGACGCAGTAAACCTCCGATGTATGCGCCCCGTCAAGCCCACCCGCTCCCGCCCGGGTGCGCCCGCCCGCGGCCCAGGTCGCGGTGGAGGTGGGCCGTATGGTCGGTGGCATGAGCACCGACGAAGATCGGAAACGCCTCGCCGAGCACCTCACGGCGCTGCCGGTCCGCGAACTCGTCGACGTCCTGCGCCGTGCCCTACCCCACTTCACCGAGGAGTCGTACGGCACGCGAACGGCGCTGACCCTGGCCAGCGTCACCCGCTACGCCGACGACGTCGAGCCGGGCCTCGCCGTCGAACTGGTCGCCTGGCCGGATCGCGACTTCTACGACGGAGGACTCGGGATAGACCAGGGCCTGTGGGAGAACGGCCACTGCGTGCCGTGCGACATCGAGGTCGTCTCGAACGCCAAGCGTGCGTACTGCCCGTACTGCGGATCCGCGTGCACCCTGACCTGACCGACGACCGGACGTCGTACGGCCGGCCCCGGTCGCCCAGGCGGGCCCGCGGGTGCCCCTGCGGTCGTGCGGGCCCCTTAACCGTCGGATGATTGCCTGCCTCACGCCGTGCCCCACCCGGCGCGCCGATCTTGCACTTACGGTTGTCGGATTGAGCAGGATGCCCCAGATGCCGCAACAGAAAGTGCAAGATCGACGCATCTGGTCGCGGGCCGGAAGGGCTTGAGCCGTCGATCATGGAGTTATGGTGCCTGCTTTGGGTTCTCGCGAGTGCTTTGTCCCCCACCACAACTCCATGATCGACGGGGCGGGGCGGGGCGGGGCGGGGCGCGCGGGGGCGGGCGCGCGGGGCGGGGGGCTTCAGCCGCTCGGGGGCGCTGGCTCCGGCGCGAGGGTGTTCCAGTTCAGGTGGTCGCGGTAGCGGTGTCGCAGGACGAGCCAGCTGACCGAGAACGGGATGGCTCCCATGGCCACCACTGCCAGCACGTCCGCGCCGACCACGTCGAAGACCGCCCCGACGTCGCCGAACAGCTGAGCGACCGTCTGGAAGGCGACGTGCAGGCCGATGCCGGCCCAGACGTCGCCGGTGGCGGCGCGGAAGGCGCCCAGCAGCAGCGCGAAGACGAGGAACAGCGCCAGTCGGTCGACGGACCTGGCCGCCCCGATGAGGAACCCGAACACGGTGAACAGCACCGCCTGCCCGACGACCGCCTGCCAGGCGGTCAGCCGGGCGGCGAGGTGGTGTTGCAGGTACCCGCGGAAGACCAGCTCCTCCGGCAGCGCCTCCTTCAGGAAGACCAGCACCACCAGCAGGGCCGCCACGCGTAGCACGTCCCCGACGGACGTCCGGACGCTGATCTCGACCCAGCCAAGCCCGAGGCAGAGCAGGAACCCCACCGCCGCGGGGGCGAGCCAGCAGGCCATCCCGAACAGCAGGTGCCGCCAGCCGGCGCGCAGCGACGGCAACCCGAGCCCGGCCCAGGGCCGTCGGTCCAGGACACGACGGGCGACGACCACCAGGGGTACGACGACAGCGGTGGTGAGGACCGCCCCGACCGCGTGGGTGGTCCGGTCGTAGTCACGACCGAGCAGGGGGCCCAGGAGCAGCCACACCAGCACGGCGCCGCCGGCCACGACGAGGAGCCGCCACGGCAGGGCGAGACGGGGTCCGGCGCTCACCCCGCGCAGCGTAGCCAGCGGGGTCAACGGCGGACCGTCAGCGGCCCAGGACGAGGTAGCCGAGGCCGAGGACGCCCCGGTAACCGCCGACGTACTGGCGCGACCGGTCGTCGAGTTCCGCCCGGACGTCTGCCGCGCGGGGATCCTCCGGGTACGCCAGCAGCCACTCCTGCCGGCCGGCGAGCCAGGTGGACTCGAAGTCGTCCCACTCCCGCTGGTCGGCGGTGCTCAGGTGCAGCAAACGCCAGCCCCGCTCGCGGGCGGCCTCGAGGAGCCCGGGGAGGGTCTCGACCTGCGGGCCGAAGATCTCGGCGACCTCTGCCGTGGGCGTCCGTTCCCAGTACGCGTCGCCGAACAGCAGCCGTCCACCGGGCCGGACCACGGCGGCGAGGGCGTCGAGGGCGCCCGCGGTGCCGCCGAAGGCGTGTGCCGACCCGATGCAGAGGACCCGGTCGGCCGGCTCCTGCCAGGCGGCGGCTTCCCCCAGCACGAAGGCGACGTGCCGGTCCAGCGACCGACCCGCGGCCAGCCGCCGCCCTCGGGCGAGCGCGGCCTCGTCGGTGTCGACACCGACGCCACGCGTCGCGACCGGGCCGGACACACCGCCGGCGGCGACCGCGCGCAGCAGCAGCTCCCCCCAGCCCCAGCCGAGGTCGAGCACGCGCGCGCCGGGCCGGACGTCGAGCCGTTGCAGCAGCAACGCGGCGTGCTCCGGGGAGAGCGGAGTGTTCCAGCGCATCCGGGCGTGACGGCTGGCGGCGAGGACGTCGGTCGACTGCATCGGTTCAGGGTGTCAAGCCGTGCGCCGGTCCCGGCACCCGGGCGTACGGCAGGATCGGTGGGGTGGACGCGGAGCGTGCGGGGCCGTCCCGGCGGCCGACCCCGCAGGAGGTGGCGGCGGCGGCCGGTCGGGGTCTGCCGGACATCATCGCCCCCGGGTTGCGCGTGCTCTTCTGCGGCTACAACCCGGGCCTCTACTCGGCCGCCGTGGGGGAGCCGTTCGCCCGGCGGGGCAGCCGGTTCTGGCCGGCCCTGCACGGGGCCGGCTTCACCGACCGTCAGCTGCACTCGTGGGAACGCGACGAGCTGCTGCGGCAGGGCCTGGGCATCACCAGCCTGAGCAACCGGGCCACCGCCCGCGCCGCCGAGCTGACCGCGCAGGAGTTGGTGGCCGGCGTGACCGGGTTGGCGCTGAAGGCCGAGCGCTATCGACCGCGTTGGGTGGCGGTGCTCGGGGTAAGCGCGTACCGGATCGCCTTCGCCCGACCGACGGCCGGCCTGGGCCCGCGACCGGACCGGCTGGGCCCGGCCCGGGTCTGGGTGTTGCCGAACCCCAGCGGCCTGAACGCGCACTTCCCGCTGCCGGCGTTGACCGCCGAGTTCGCCAAGCTGCGGCGGGAGTTGGACACCTAGCCGGCCGCCGCGGCCAGCTCCTGGTAGTAGGGCTGCATGGCCGGGTGGTAGTCGTCGAACTCCGGGCGCGGCGAGCCGTCGCGGGAGGCGACGAGCAGGTCCAGGTAGTACTCCCAACCGGCGCCCACCTCGGCGATGCCCTCAACGCTGCTCAGGTGCTGCACGAACCGCAGCTCGGTGGTGCCGTCGGTCTCGGTGAGCGACAGCTCCAGCAGCCAGCTGCCGAAGTCGTCGACCATCGACACGGCGAGGCGCTGGTCCGGTTCGCAGGCGTCGATGCGTACCTCGCACCAGGGCTGCTGCTCCTCGTACGCCATCTGGACCCGGATGGTCCGTCCGGGGCCGGCGTCGCCCTCCCACGGGCCGAACCAGCGGGCCGTACGCTCCGGCTCGGTCAGGCTGGCCCAGACGTCCGCGGCGGGGGCGCGGAAGGTCCGGGTGAGGACGAGATCGTGGCCGGTGGCGGTGCGGAACAGGCGTCCGGCAGGCGTACGGGTCATGCGGTGTGCTCCCTTCGGTGCTCCGCCGGGCCGCGGCTGCGGCGCTCTCGGCGGGTGCGGTAGACCTCGGTCTCCAACGCGTCGAGGTGCGGGCCCCACCTGTCGACAGTGGTGAGGGCGGTGAGCCAGTCGATCAGCGGGCCGAGGGGGCCCGGGTCGAGCCGGTAGACCCGCTGTCGGCCGACCAGCTCGGCACGGACCAGCCCGCTGTCGCGCAGCACCCGCAGGTGGCGGCTGATGGCGGGCCGGCTGATCGTGAACCGCTTGGCGATGTCGCCGGCGCTGAGGGGCTCGGCGCGCAACATGGTCAGGATGTGCCGCCGCACCGGGTCGGCGATCGCGACGGCCACGTCATCCACCCGAGAAGCGTAACCTACAGGTTACGGATCTGCCCGTCGTGGACCTCCGAGAGCGCAGATCGGTGCGTCGATGCTGGGCACATGATCACCTGACCTGGCACTCTGTACGGATGGCCGCCCTGCTTCGCTCCCGCCTGACCGACTGGACCTTCGTCGTACCCGTGCTCGCCGTTCTGGTGTTGATCGTCACCTGGGGGCGGAACCTGCCCGGCCCGGTCATCGTGGTCGTCGCGGTGCTGCTCGGGGGTGCCGTGCTCGCGGCCGTGCACCACGCGGAGGTGGTCGCCCACCGGGTGGGGGAGCCGTACGGGTCGTTGGTGCTCGCCGTCGCGGTCACCGTGATCGAGGTCGCCCTCATCGTCACGCTCATGATCAGCGGGCCGGAGAAGACCCAGTCGCTCGCCCGGGACACCGTCTTCGCCGCCGTCATGATCACGTGTAACGGGATACTCGGCCTGTCGCTGCTGCTCGGGGCGATACGCCGTCGCGTCGCGGTGTTCAACCCGGAGGGCACCGGTGGGGCACTGGCCACCGTGATCACCCTGGCCACCCTGAGTCTGGTCATCCCGACCTTCACCACGGCCCGGCCCGGCCCGGAGTTCAGCCCGGCCCAGCTCGCCTTCGCCGCCGTCGCCTCGCTGGCGCTCTACGGGCTGTTCGTGCTCGTGCAGACAGGCCGGCACCGCGACTACTTCCTGCCGGTCGACAGCCGGGGTCAGGTGATCGACGCGGAGGAGCACGCCAAGCCGCCGACCACCCGCGCCGCGCTGATGAGTCTGGGGCTGCTGCTGGTGGCGCTCGTCGCGGTGGTCGGCGACGCCAAGACCGTCTCCCCGACCATCGAGGCCGGCGTCGCCGCGGCGAACCTGCCGCACGCGTTCGTCGGCGTGATCATCGCGCTGCTGGTGCTGCTGCCGGAGACCCTGGCCGCCGCCCGCGCCGCGCGCCGCGACCGCGTGCAGATCAGCCTGAACCTCGCGCTCGGCTCGGCGATGGCAAGCATCGGCCTGACCATCCCAGCCATCGCGATCGCCTCGATCTGGCTCGACGGCCCGCTGCTGCTCGGCCTCGGCGGCACCCAGCTCGCCCTGCTCGCGCTCACCGCCGTCACCGCCGTCCTCACCGTGGTGCCCGGCCGGGCCAACGTGTTGCAGGGCGGCGTGCACCTGGTGCTGATGGCCGCCTTCGTCTTCCTGGCCGCCAGCCCGTGACCCGCCCGGCCTGCTGACCCGCCCGGCCCGCCGGCTGACCCGCCCGGCCCGCCGGCTCAACCGGCGGGCGGCGGGTCGCCCGCGAGACGCTCCGCGCGGGCGTTCAGGTAACGCTGCTGCGCAAGGTTCATCGAGCGCGCCGCCGCGATCCGGTACGCCTCCCGCGCCGCCACCCGCTCACCCTCCAGCTCCCACAGGTGGGCGCGGGCAGCCGGCAGTCGAGGGTCGTCGGCGAGGCGGGGGTCGTCGGCCAGGGTGGCGAGCAGCGCCAACCCGGCTCGTGTGCCCCGGCTCAGCCGACGGGACGCCACGGTGATCAGCCAGCCGCGCGGATTCTCCGGTACGCCGGCGCGCGGCCATCCGTCCGCAGCGGCGATCAGCGCCTCCTGCACCGCGTCCTCGGCGGGAGTCTCCGGCACCGGCTCAGCCGGCCAGGTCCTCGATACCGTCGAGCACCGGCCGCACGTCCACGTACCCGCCCGGGGCGTCGGGGTCGACCAGTCCGGCGGCGATCTCGGTGGCCCGGTCGAAGCTGGCGCACGCCACGATGGTGTAACCGGCGAGGACCTCCTGCGTCTCCGGGTACGGGCCGTCGGTGACCACGGGCGCGCCCTCGCGCACCTGCACCCGGCGGGCGTGCACCGGCTCGCTCAGGCCCCGGGCGTCGACGAGTTCCCCGGACTCGGCGAGCGCCTGGTGGAAGGTCTCCATGTGCTCGTGCATCGCCGCGATCTGCTCGGCCGACATCGCCGGCCGGTCGGAAGCCCGCCCGGACAGCACGTCGTAGTCCTGCTGCGACCCATAGAGCAGAATCATGTACTTCACGTGCCCACCTCTTCCTTCTGCTGCCGGGAACGCCACCCCGGCGTCCCCACCAGAAACGTCGAACCCAACCCCCACCCTCCGGACACCCCACCCGAACTGTCGATCATGAAGGTGTTGCCCCGACACGCCGGGTGCGGTGACAACAACTCCATGATCGTCGGGGCGGAGGGGTGGTGGGTGGGGGTTAGGTTGGCGGTATGGCCGTGGTGTGGGTGGTGGGTGGGGTTTTCGTTGTCGTCGCCGGTGCTGCTTGGGCGGCCGTGGTCCGGCGGGGGCGGGTGGATCTCGGGGACGACCCGGCGGCTGGTCGGGATGCGCGGAGTCGGCAGCACCGGTACGAGGCCGAGCGGCACGGCGACCAGGGTGACGCCTGGCAGCGCGGTCAGGATTCCGGCGGCTGAGCGACCGGTCGGCGTGAACCGTCCGGCCCCACCCTGCGTGAAACCGGTGACAGGCGTGGTGGTCGTATCGTCGGGGTACTACCAGCGCGGGCACGATGTCTGGGGAGGCACAGTGGGCGCACGGTTCGGACGCGGCGCGCGGGGCCTGCTCGCGGGACTTGTGGTCGCCGCCCTGGTCTCCCTCGCCTGCGCCGGCGGCGGGTTGGCCGAGCCGGAGCCCGAGCGCCCCGGGGCGAAGCCGTCGGCCGCCGAGCCGGGGCCGAGCACCACCCGGGCCGACAGCACCACGAGCGTCGCCGAGTTCGAGCAGGACGTCGCGGACGCGCAGGCGGTCGCCGAGCGGTACTGGGCGGCCCAGTTCAAGGAGTCCGGGCAGCGGTTCCGACCGATCCGGCGGATCATCCCGTACCAGCGTGACGGCGAGGTGTCCTGCGGCGGCCAGCGGTTGCCCCGCAACAACGCCGTCTACTGCTCCCAGGGCGACTTCATCGCGTACGACGTCGCCTGGTCGGTGGCGGCGTTCCGTCAGGTCGGCGACGCGTTCGTCTTCTACCTGCTCGGGCACGAGTACGCGCACGCCATCCAGGTGCGGCTCGGCATCAACTACAGCTTCACCATCCAGCAGGAGTTGCAGGCCGACTGCATGGCCGGGGCGTACCTCGGTGACTCGGTGCGCTCGGGCGCGCTGACCCTCGCCGAGGGCGACCTGGACGAGTTCCGGGAGGGGGTGGCGGCGGTCGGCGACGACCCGGACCAGCCCTGGTTCGCCGAAGGGGCGCACGGCACCGCCGAGCAGCGCACCGACATGTTCTTCCGGGGTTACGAGGGTTCCCTGAAGGAGTGCGACCTGGGCTGAGCGGGGTTGCCCGGATCACCCTGCCGCCCGTTGCCGGCACCGGCGACGGGCGGTGCTGGCAGGATCGCCGGTGTCGGTCACGACCCTGGAGGTTCCGCTGAGCAGCCATCACCCCGCCGCCGTGCTCTTCGACATGGACGGCACGTTGGTCGACAGCGAGAAGCTGTGGGACGTCGCGTTGCAGGAACTCGCGAAGGAGTACGGCGGGGAACTCTCCGTCGACGCCCGCCAGGCGATCATCGGTACCGCCATGGCCGAGTCGATGCGCATCCTGCACGACGACCTGGGGCAACCCGAACGGGATCCGGAGCTGAGCGCGGCGTGGATCAACGCCCGCATCCTGGAGCTGTTCCGTAGTGGTCTGCCCTGGCGGCCGGGAGCGTTCGACCTGTTGCGCGCGGTCCGTGCGGCGGGAATCCCCACCGCACTTGTCACCTCCAGCCCACGGGCGCTCGTCGAGATCGCCCTGGACACCCTGGGCCGGGACACCTTCGACACGGTGGTCGCCGGTGACGAGGTGGTGGCGGCCAAGCCGCACCCCGAGCCCTACCTCACCGCGGCCCGGCTGCTGGGTGTGCCGATCGAGCGCTGCGTGGCGATCGAGGACTCGCCGACCGGGGTGGCCAGTGCGGTGGCCTCGGGCGCGGCGGTGCTGGCCGTACCGGCGGAGGTGGCGTTGCCGAGCACTGTCGCCGTACGCCAGGTGGAGAGCCTGACCGGCGTGGACCTGGAACTGCTCGCGGCGCTGCTGACCGACCGGGCCGCGGCCTGACGGACGCGACAGGGGCCCCCGGTGACACCGGGGGCCCCTGTCGCGCGTCGCGGCGTCAGTCGTGGGCGATGGCGCCCAGGACGTTGATCCGGGCCGCCCGGATGGCCGGGAGCACCGCTGCCACCACACCGATGATCGCGGCGAGACCGAGGAAGACACCCATCTGGCCCCAGGGCAGGATCAGGTCGGTGATGCCCTCGTCCTTGAGCGCCTCGACCACCGCGGCACCGAGGCCGGTGCCGACCGCCACGCCCAGCAACGCGCCGAACACGGAGATCACCACCGCCTCCACGGTGATCATGGCCATGGTCTGCGACCGGCGTAGGCCGATCGCCCGTAGCAGCCCCAACTCGCGGGTCCGTTCCAGGATCGACAGCGCCAGGGTGTTGATGATGCCCAGCACGGCGATGACGATGGCCAGCGCCAACAGGATCTGGATCATCGTGAGCAGCCCGTCGAGCTGACCGGTCTGCTGCTTGATGAACGCGTCCCGGTCGGCCACCGACACCTCGGGGCTGTCCGCCAGAAGCGTCTCCACCCGCGGCTGCACGTCGCCCACCCGCGCACCCGGGGCCAACTGGATGAAGCCCTGGAAGGGCTGCGGGATCGCGAAGTCCTTCGCCGCCGTCACCGGCAGCATCACCGGGTTCAACAGCTGCCCGGACTCGTAGATGCCGCTGATCGTGTACGTCCGCGTCTCGCCCCGGGTCAACTGCACGTCCACCGTCGAGCCCACCGACCAGCCGCGCGAGTCGGCGGTGTCCGAACTGGCCAGCATCTGGGTCGGCCCGAGTCGGTCGATGTCACCGGCGACGGGCTTGGCACTGAAGATCTGCCGCAGCGACGCGATGTCGCTGCTCGCCCCGACCCAGGTGCGCTCGCCGTCGATCTGGGCCATGTCGCCGTACTCGCCGTCGACAAGCCGCACACCGGGCAGGGTCTTCGCCTGGTCCAGCACCGACGGGTCGAAACTCGGCGGGCGCGGCCCGCCCTGCGCCCCGGCGATCACCAGCTCGGCCTTGACGGTGTCCTGGGCCAGGGCGCTGATGCTGCCCTTGGCCGAGTCGAGGATCACCGTGACGCCGGTGACGAGCGCGATGCCGACCATCAGCGCGGCCGCGGTGATCGCGGTCCGGCGCGGGTTGCGCCCCGAGTTGAGCCGGCCCAGCTTGCCCGGCAGCGACCAGGAGAAGATTCCGCCGAGCAGACCCACCACCGGCCGGCTGATCAGCGGGGTCAGCAGCGCCACGCCGATGAACGCGAACAGCACCCCACCGAGGATGGTGGGCAGCGTCTGACCACGGGCGTTACCACTGAGCCCGAGGAACAGCAGCACCGCGCCGATGCCGGTGACAAGCGACCCGGCCACCGTGACCTTGGTCAACGGCCGGTCCGGGGTGGCCACGTCCTGCATCGCGGCGATCGGTGGGATCCGCGACGCCCGCAGCGCCGGCAACAGCGCTGCCACCACCGTGATGACCAGCCCGACAGCGAACGACCCGATCACCGCCGCCGCCGGCACGCCGATCCCGGCGAGGGTGAGCCCACCGGCCAGACTGCCGAACAGGTACGCCAGCAACGCGCCCACCCCGATGCCGGCCGCCAGGCCGAGCACCGAGGCGATCAACCCGACCACGATGGCCTCCAACACCACCGACCCGATGATCTGCCGGCCGCTGGCCCCGATGGCGCGCATGAGCGCCAACTCGCGGGTGCGCTGGGCCACGATGATCGAGAAGGTGTTGAGGATCAGGAAGGTGCCCACCAGCAGGGCCACCGCGGCGAAACCGAGCAGGATCTTGTTGAAGAACGACAGGCCCTCCTTGAGGCCGGCCGAGGCGTCCGCGGCGACCTGCTCGCCCGTCTTCACCTCGAAGTCGGCGCCCAGGGTGCGGGCCACGTCGTCGCGCAGCTTCTCGTTGGAGACCCCGTCGGCGGCGGTCACGGTGATGCTGCTGTACACGTCCGGCTCGCCGAGCATCAACCGCTGCGCCACCGGCGTGGTGAAGAAGACCTCGTTGACGCCGCCGATCGAGTCCCGGTCACCGCTGTAGCCGAAGACACCGACGAGCGTGAACTCCCGCTTCTTCGACTCGAACGCGGTCAGCACGCCGACCTTCTGGCCGACCTGCACCTTCGCGGCCGTGGCCAACGCCTTGTTGATGACGATCTCGTCCTCGGCCTGCGGCGCGCGCCCCTCCCGCAGTCGCAGCAGCTCGCTCTCGCCGATCCAGTTCTCGCCCAGCTGCGGCGGGCCGAACGACGTGACCACCTTGCCGTTGCTGCCGATCACCCGAGCACCGTCGGCGTTGACCACACCCGTCGCCGAGGCCGCCCCCGGCACCTGCTTCACCCGGTCCACCACGGCGGCCGGCAACGGTGCGGCGGTCTGCTCGCCCTCGAACTCGTCGACCTGCACCTTCGGCTTCGCCGCGACGTTCACGTCGATCTCGGAGAAACCGTCGGCGAAGACCGAGTCGAAGGAGCGCCCCAGCGTGTCGGTGAGCACGAACGCGCCGGAGACGAACATCACCCCGAGGACCACCGCCAGGCCGGACAGGATCAGCCGGACCTTACGGGCCAGCAGACTCTTCAGTGTCGCGCGGAACATCAGTTGCCCACCTCGGCCGACGTGTCCAGCTTCTTCATGGTGTCCAGCACCGTCTCGGCGGTCGGCTCGATCAGCTCCGAGACGATCTGCCCGTCGGCGAGGAAGACCACCCGGTCGGCGTACGCGGCGGCCGTCGGGTCGTGGGTGACCATCACGATGGTCTGGCCGTGCTCCCGCACCGAGTTGCGCAGGAAGTTGAGCACCTCCGCGCCGGAGCGCGAGTCCAGGTTGCCGGTCGGCTCGTCCGCGAAGATCACCTCGGGGCGGGAGACCAGCGCCCGGGCGCACGCCACCCGCTGCTGCTGCCCACCGGAGAGCTGCGCCGGCCGGTGGTCCAGCCGGTCCTGCAGACCCACCGTCTGGATCACCGTGTCGTACCAGGCCGGGTCCGGCTTGCGCCCGGCGATCGACAGCGGCAGCAGGATGTTCTCCTTGGCGGTGAGCGTCGGCAGCAGGTTGAACTGCTGGAAGATGAAGCCCACCTTGTCGCGCCGTAGCTTCGTCAGCCCCGCGTCGCCGAGCCCGGTGACAGTCGTCTCACCGATCGCCACCGTCCCACGGGTCACCGAGTCCAGGCCAGCCAGGCAGTGCATCAACGTCGACTTCCCGGAACCCGACGGGCCCATGATCGCGGTGAACTGGCCACGTTCGAACTCGGCGCTGACCCCCCGCAGGGCGATGACCTGAGCCTCGCCGCTGCCGTACACCTTCCACACGTCGTTCGCCCGGGCCGCGGCCTGCGCCTGCTGGCCTACCGTCGCGGTCACGTCATCTACCTCTTCCGTCTGTCCGAAAATGCACGCCGCCCCCCGATGGTCCGGCGCGACCGTTCAATCATCGGTGCTGCACCCGTCCGCCCCGTCCAACCCTGGGGGGACCCGGTGCGGATTTCCCGCTGCGGGTGCACCCCCATGTCGCATCAGGGTTGCCCCTGAGTCGACGGCCCGTCGACCGATTTCCCCCACTCGGAGGCGGGCGACAACACCGACGCTTGCACCTGACGCCACAGGAGGGTCAACCGAACCGGGCCATCTCCGGTCACGGTAGGTGACGATGGCAACGGCAGCCGTCCCCCCACGGAGGGATCTTCGAGTACGCCGGGTGAGGTACCCGGGTCGGCGCGGCTACGCCCGGGGGCGGACCAGCCCCGACTCGTACGCCAGCACCACCGCCTGCACCCGGTCGCGCAGCCGCAGCTTGGTGAGCACGTGCCCGACGTGGGTCTTGATGGTGGTCTCGCTCACCGACAGCACCGCCGCGATCTCCGCGTTCGACAGCCCCCGGGCGACCTGCACGAGCACCTCGCGCTCCCGGTCGGTGAGCGCGGAGAGCGCCGCCGACGGGGTCGCCGCCGGGTCGGGCAGCAGCTCGGCGAAGCGGTCCAGCAGCCGCCGCAGGATCCGGGGAGTCACCACCGCGTCCCCGCCAGCGACCGTGCGGATCGCCGCGATCAGGTCCTCGGCCGGCACGTCCTTGGCCAGGAACCCGCTGGCGCCGGCCCGCAACGCGCCCACCACGTACTCGTCCAGGTCGAAGGTGGTGAGCACCAGCACCCGTACCGGCAGCCGGGCGTCGACGATGGCCCGGGTCGCCGCCACCCCGTCCATCCGGGGCATCCGGATGTCCATCAGCACGACGTCGGGCAGCAGCCGGCGGGACAACTCCACCGCCTCCACGCCGTCACCGGCCTCCGCCACCACGTCCAGGTCACTCTCGGCGCCAAGCACCATCCGGAACCCGGTCCGCAGCAGCGGCTGGTCGTCGGCGAGCAGGATCCGCACCGGCCGCGCCGAGGGCACCCGATCGCTCATGTCGTCTCCCGTCCCGCCGACGTCGTGGCGCGCACCGGTCATCCTCGCGCACCGGAGCCGGTGCGTCGCGGATCACCGTAGAGGCCGGCCCGCCGCCCTGTCCCGACCGCGACGGCGCCGCTGCGGTCGGGTCCAGGGTCGCCGGCCGACGGCGTACGCGTGCCGGAGCGGGCGGCGCCACCCCCGGGTCGACGCTCAGCGGAACGTCACTCGTCGGCGCCCGGCGCCACCGGGGTTGACCGGGAGTCGCGCAACGGGTCGGCGGTCGCCGCGGCGACCGGGAACGGCGGCGGAGTGCCGCCGAAGCTGGGGCACAGCGCCTGGTGGCTGCACCAGTCGCAGAGCCGGCTCGGTCGGGGCCGGAAATCCTGCCGGGCGGTGGCCTGCTCGATCGCCCGCCACAGCGCCACCACGGTGCGCTCGAAGCGGACCAGCTCGTCGGCGTCGGGTGTGTAGTCCAACACCTCGGCGTCGCGCAGGTAGAGCAGCCGCAGCACCCGGGGCACCACCCCCCGGGTGCGCCACAGCACCAGGGCGTAGAACTTCAGTTGGAACAGCGCCCGCGCCTCGAACGCCTCCCGCGGAGCGCCGCCGGTCTTGTAGTCGACCACCCGCAGCGCGCCGTCCGGAGCGACGTCGAGGCGGTCGAGGTAGCCCCGGATCAGCAACTCGTCGTCGACGACCGCGGAGATCAGGCTCTCGCGTTCGGCCGGCTCCAGCCGGGTCGGGTCCTCCACCGCGAAGTAGCCCTGCAACAGCCCGGCGGCCGAGCGGAGGAACTCCACCGGGCCCGCCGGCTCGGCGCCGTCGAAGATCCCGGTCAGCTCCGGCTGCTCGGTGACCAACCGGTCCCACTGCGGGGCCACCAGGTCGCCGGCCGCCTCCGGCGTGCGATTGGTGGCCGGCAGGTCGAACAGGCGCTCCAGCACCGCGTGCACGAGCGTGCCCCGCGCCTGCTCGATGGTGGTGCGCTCGGGCAGCCGGTCGATGCTGCGGAACCGGTAGAGCAACGGACAGGTCTTGAAATCCGCCGCGCGGGACGGGGACAGCGAGGCCCGCACCGTCGGTGGCGCCTGCGCCGCGGGGGAGGGTTGGGGGGTGGTGACCGGTTCCGCCGTCATGTGGGCAAAGGTTAGGGCACCGGTGTGACACCGCCCGCCGCCCGCCCCGCACAGCGACGGTCCGTAGCATCGTGGCGATGGAGCAGACAACCCGGCCGCCGCGCCGACCAGACCGACGCCTCGGCCTGAACGTCGGCCGGGTGTTCGGGGTGCCGCTGCACCTCAACGGCTCCATGGTCCTGCTCGCGGTGCTCATCGCGGTGCTGTACGGCGAGTTCGCCCGCCGGCAACTGGGCCTGCCGCAGCTCAGCGGCTATCTGATCGGCTTCGGGTTCGTCGTGTCGCTGCTCGGCTCGGTGCTGCTGCACGAGCTGGGCCACGCCCTCACCGCCCGGCGCTACGGCATCGGTGTGCGCGGGATCACCCTGGAACTGCTCGGCGGCTACACCGAGATGGACCGGGACGCCCCGTCGCCCCGCGTCGACCTGCTGGTCTCGCTTGCCGGCCCGGCGGTCTCCGCGGTGCTCGGCGTCCTGGCGGTCGCCGCCACGCTCGCCCTGCCCGAGGGGACCGTGGCCCACCAACTCGCCTTCCAGCTCGCGGTCAGCAACGTCATCGTGGCGCTGTTCAACAGCCTGCCCGGGCTGCCGCTGGACGGCGGCCGAGCGCTGCGCGCCGCCGTGTGGGGGCTGACCCGCGACCGGCACCTCGGCACCGAGGTCGCCGGGTGGGCCGGCCGGGCCGTCGCCGTCGGCACCGCCGCCCTGGTCCTGCTCCTCACCGTCGAGCGGCGGCTGGCGCCGCTGGCGCTGCCGCTGATGCTGCTGGTCGCCGTCACCCTCTGGCGGGGCGCCGGGCAGTCGATCCGGGCCGCCCGGGTCAGCCGCCGGTTCCCGCTGATCGACCTCGCCCGGCTGGCCCGTCCGGCCTGGCCGGTGCCGACCGGCACGCCCCTGGCCGAGGCCCAGCGCCGACGCGCCGAGAGCGGGCCGCCGGGCGCCGCGCTGCTGGTCACCGACTCCACGGGTCGACCGGTGGCGCTCGTCGACCCGGCCGCCGCCGACGCGGTGCCCGTCGAGCGCCGCCCGTGGCTGGCGGTGGACGCCGTTGCCCGGTCCCTGGCCACACTTCCCTCGTTGCCCCTCGGGTGGGACGGCGAGCGGGTGATGGAGGCCGTACAGACCCACCCGGGCGCGCAGTACGTGGTGACGTCAGGCGAAGATGTCGTCGGCATTCTGCACATCGCGGACCTGGCACAGCTCCTCGAACCCAACCGGAAGATGACACCGTGACCGCAACTCCCTCCACCGTCGCCGCCGACCCCGCCACGCCGGCGCTGACACCCGTGCACCGGGGGCCGTTCCGGCCCGGCGACCGGGTCCAGCTGACCGACCCCAAGGGGCGGATGCACACCGTGACGCTGGAGCCCGGCAAGGAGTTCCACACCCACCGCGGCATCCTGGCCCACGACGCGCTGATCGGGCTCCCCGACGGCAGCGTGGTGACCACCTCCGGTGGCGGCACCGCGTTCCTGGCCCTGCGGCCACTCCTGTCGGACTACGTGCTGTCCATGCCGCGCGGCGCCCAGGTGATCTACCCGAAGGACTCGGCGCAGATCGTCGCGATGGGCGACATCTTCCCCGGCGCGAAGGTCCTCGAGGCCGGCGCCGGCTCCGGCGCGCTGAGCTGCTCTCTGCTGCGCGCCGTCGGCACCGAGGGTGAGCTGCACTCGTTCGAGCTGCGCGACGACTTCGCCCAGATCGCCAAACGCAACGTCGAGGCGTTCTTCAACGGGCCGCACCCCTCGTGGAACCTGCACGTCGGCGACGTCGCGCAGTGCCAGGAGACCGGCTTCGACCGGATCATCCTGGACATGCTGACCCCCTGGGAGACCCTCGACATGGTCGAGCGGGCGCTGGTGCCCGGCGGGGTGTTCATCGGCTACGTCGCTACCACGCCGCAGCTCTCCGAGCTGGTGGAGGCGCTGCGCGAGCGCGGTGGTTGGACCGAGCCGCGGGCCTGGGAGTCCCTGGTGCGCGACTGGCACGCCGAGGGCCTCGCCGTCCGCCCCGACCACCGGATGATCGCGCACACCGCCTTCCTGGTGTCCGCCCGCAAGCTGGCCCCGGGCGTCACCGCGCCACCGCGCCGCCGCAAGCCCAGCAAGGGCACCGAGGCGTACGCGCAGCGCCGCCAGGACCTGCGCGAGGCGGAGGCGGCCCGACAGGCCGCGACCGCCCAGGCGGCAGCCGCCCAGCCCAACGGTACGGGGGAGATGGACAGGCCGTGACGAAGGAGCTGGGTGTCGGCACCGCCGAGCAGGGGGAGACGCTGGCATGAGCCGACCGGGCTACGGCGGTGGAGACCTCCCTGCGGTCTTTCCCGACTGGTCGCCCTACCAGGACCTGGAGTCGGCGGCGCGGGCCTACCTGCGTGACCCGGACGTAGCCCTGGAGGCGCTCGGCGGGGTGCTGCGCGGCGCGTCGGTGCTCGGCTTCACCCTGGAACGCTTCGTCAACGAGGTCAACGGGGTGTGGCAGGAAGTCGTCGTCTGCGACGGCAGCCGGCTGATCCTGTGGCACGGCGAGGACGTACCGCCCGAAGAGGGCCCGCCCGGCTCGATGACCTCGTCGCTGCGGGTGGTGCCGGTCTCCACCGTCACCGAGGTGGGCTGCCGGCGACGGCTCAACCGCACCGAGAGCGGCGAGATCCGGGTCGACAGCATCGACGTCTACCTGCTGCTCACCTCGTTGGACGAGGCGCCACCGAGCGAGGAGATGGCCGGCACCCCCCGGCACGACGCGCTGCGCTTCGGCAAGACCCTCGACGACGGCGGGGCCGGGCAGATCGCCCGGTTGGAGGAGTTCGCGCGGCTTGTCGCCTCGGTGGTCGGCCGTCCGATGCTCTGAGACGCACCCGGTCCTCGGCCCGGCCGGGCTACGTGGCCCGGCCGGTGGGTCAGTCGTCCTCGGCGTCCGGGCCGGCGACCTCGACGCCGTCGCCGCGCACCACGTGGATGCAGTCGCCCGGGCACTCCTTCGCGGAGTCGATCACCTCGAGTCGCAGGTGCGCGGGAACGTCGACCCGGCTGCCCGGCGCCATCCGCAGCTCACCGTCGGCGCCCTTGACGTAGGCCAGGCCGTCGATGTCGAACTCGAAAACCTCCGGCGCGTACTGCACACAGAGCCCGTCGCCGGTGCAGAGATCCTGGTCGACCCAGACCTGCAACTCGTCGGTCGCGACCTCGGCCACCTGTGCACCCCCCATGTTCTCGCGTCCCACGCTGCGACGGTACCCGAACGCCAGTAACGGCCCGTCAGGCCACCCTTGGCGATCAAGGTTCGGTGACGAGGGTGTTGCGTGGGACCGAATCGGCCTCATAGCGGCTAGTGTTAGGGCAGAACGTTCAAGCCCCCCGGGGAGGTGGGACGTGGCAGCACGTAGCGACGACGCGGACTCGCGCGCCGCACGGTGGGAGAAGGAAGCCCACGATCTCTCCACGCAGGTCGCGTTCCTGCAAGAGGAACTCGCCCTGGTGCGGCGCAAGTTGACCGAAAGCCCCCGACACGTCCGGCAGCTCGAAGAGCGGCTGGCGGCCACCCAGGCACAGTTGGCGCGGCTGACCGAGAACAACGACCGGCTGGTGAGCACCCTCAAGGAGGCTCGCACGCAGATCGTGACGCTCAAGGAGGAGATCGACCGGCTCGCGCAACCGCCGAGTGGGTACGGCGTCTTCCTGGCCAAGCACGACGACGGCTCGGTGGACGTCTTCACCGGCGGCCGCAAACTACGGGTCGCGGTCTCACCCTCGCTCGACGTGGGTGACCTGCGCCGTGGCCAGGAGGTCCTGCTCAACGACGCGCTCAACATCGTCGACGCGTTCGGGTACGAGCGGGTCGGCGAGGTGGTGATGCTCAAGGAGATCCTGGAGGGACCCAACGGCGCTGCGGGCGACCGGGCGCTTGTGGTCTCCCACTCCGACGAGGAGCGCATCGTGCACCTCGCGGAGACGCTCATCGGCTCGGCGATCCGGGCCGGCGACTCGCTCATGATCGAGCCCCGCTCGGCGTACGCGTACGAGCGGATCCCGAAGAGCGAGGTCGAGGAGCTGGTCCTGGAGGAGGTGCCCGACGTCGACTACGGCGACATCGGTGGCCTCCAGTCGCAGATCGAGCAGATCCGCGACGCGGTGGAGCTGCCGTTCCTGCACGCGGACCTGTTCCGTGAGCACCAACTCCGCCCACCCAAGGGCATCCTGCTCTACGGCCCGCCCGGCTGCGGCAAGACGCTCATCGCCAAGGCGGTGGCCAACTCGCTGGCCAAGAAGATCGCCGAGCGGCAGGGCAAGGAGAAGCACACCAGCTTCTTCCTCAACATCAAGGGTCCCGAGCTGCTCAACAAGTACGTCGGTGAGACCGAGCGGCACATCCGGCTGATCTTCCAGCGTGCCCGGGAGAAGGCCGGCGAGGGCACCCCGGTGATCGTGTTCTTCGACGAGATGGACTCGATCTTCCGGACCCGCGGCTCCGGTGTCTCCTCCGACGTGGAGAACACCATCGTCCCGCAGCTGCTCAGCGAGATCGACGGCGTGGAGGGGCTGGAGAACGTCATCGTCATCGGCGCCTCCAACCGGGAAGACATGATCGACCCGGCGATCCTGCGCCCCGGCCGTCTCGACGTGAAGATCAAGATCGAGCGACCGGACGCCGAAGCGGCCAAGGACATCTTCTCCAAGTACATCCTCTCCGGGCTGCCCCTGCACCCCGACGACCTGGCCGAACACGGCACCGACGCCCAGGCCACCGTCGCGGCGATGATCGACGCCGTGGTGCTGCGGATGTACTCGGAAACCGAGGAGAACCGATTCCTCGAGGTCACCTACGCCAACGGTGACAAGGAAGTCCTCTACTTCAAGGACTTCAACTCCGGCGCGATGATCCAGAACATCGTCGACCGGAGCAAGAAGATGGCCATCAAGGAGTTCCTCACCTCGGGTCGCAAGGGGCTGCGCCTGCAGCACCTGCTCGACGCCTGCGTCGACGAGTTCCGCGAGAACGAAGACCTCCCCAACACCACCAACCCCGACGACTGGGCGCGCATCTCCGGCAAGAAGGGCGAGCGGATCGTCTACATCCGCACGCTCGTCTCCGGGGGCAAGGGCGCCGAGGCCGGGCGGTCCATCGAGACCGCAAGCAACACCGGCCAGTACCTCTGACCCCAGCAGCGAGGGTGTCCGCCAACCGTGTCGCGCTCACGCTCTCCGGGCGGACGGTGACCGTGCCGCCGGGCAGCGAGGTGGGCGGCCCGTCCGACGAACCCGGGCAGCACCGGGGGCAGCTGGCGGG
>NZ_JBSGIV010000050.1:0-53055 GCF_053605225.1 Micromonospora sp. NPDC003944 | reverse complement strand
GGGTGGGGCGGGGTGGGGTGGGGCGGGGCGGGGCGGGGCGGGGCGGGGCGCCGCCGGGCGGCGGGGTGGCGCGGGTTAGGCGACGTTGATGGGGCGGAACTGGACGCTTACCCGGGGGCCTATCGGGCGGGTGGTCTTGGGGATGGCGTGTTCCCAGGTGCGTTGGCAGGAGCCGCCCATGACGATCAGGTCGCCGTGGCCCACCGGGAAGCGCAGGCTCTCGCCGCCGCCGCGGGGGCGGAGCAGCAGCGGGCGGGGTGCTCCGAAGGAGACGATCGCGACGACCGTGTCGGTGTGTGCCGATCGGCCGATGGTGTCGCCGTGCCAGGCGACGCTGTCGCGCCCGGAGCGGTAGAGGCACATGCCGGCGGTCACGAAGGGCTCGCCCAGCTCGGGTGCGTAGTGCCCGGTCAGCGCGGCCCGCGCCTCGGTGAGCACCGGGTGCGGGAGCCGAGCCTCGCCGTCGTACCAGCAGAGCAGGCGGGGCACGTCGACCTCGTTGTCGAACATGGTGCGGCGTTCGGCGCGCCAGGGCACCTCGGTGAGCAGGGTGTCGAGGATCGCGTCGGAGCCGCGCACCCAACCGGGGAGGTGGTCGACCCAGGCGCCCCGGCTGAGCTGGTGTCGGCGGATCTGGCCGGGCAACGGGCCCAGGGTCGGCCCGGCGTCGGCCAGGTCGAGCATCGACGGCTGGTAGGCGGCCTGCGTCATACGGCCACCCTAGCAGCACTTTCGTACACCCGTGCTAGTGGCGGCTGGCGTTAACCCCGGCCACGATCGTGCTCGACCCCTGATGTAGTGGCCTCGTGAGTGCGACCGTGACCGTCGGCGGCGGTCAGCCGGTGATCGGAAGGGTCACGGCCTCGAAGACCGCGTCCACCACCCGGGCGCGGCCCTTGCCGTCGACGCTGGACCAGGCACGCGCGGCGAGCGCCGCGCGTCGCGGCGGCGAGCTGAGCAGCCCGTGCAGGGTCCGCGCCGCCGTGGCGCGGGCGGCTCGTCCGGCGACACCACCGGCGGTCAATTCCGGCAGGTCGCCGAGGCCGGCGACCAGGCCGTGCCGCACCACCCGGGTGTACGACTCACGTTGGTTGTCGACGACGCAGACGAGTGCGCTGGGCGCGCCGAGGCAGCAGAGTTCCCAGGTGGAGGTGCCGGCGGCGCTGACCACCAGGTCGGCTCCGGTGATCAGGTCCGGTAGCGAGGTGGTGGGTGGGACCGGTCGGATGATCTGCCCCCGGCCGGGGGCGACGTCCTCGACCTCGGCCTCGATCTCGGGTCGCCCGACGATGACGGTGAGGTCCATCGGGTGGCCGGTGGCCACCAGCACCCGGGTCAGGACCGGGGCGGCGCCGACCGCATCGGTGCCGCCGAAGAAGGCCAACACCCGGGGCCGACCGGCCACCGTGGCGGGCGGGGCGACCGGCGGCCGGGCGCTGGTCACGGTGTCGCGCAGCAGGGCGTACCCGCTCCCGGCGAGCAGCCGACCGGGCAGCCCCGCCCGAAGACCCGACCCCGACCCCGCCCCCGGCATCTCCGCTCCGAAGTTCTGGTCGAGGTAGAGGTCCGCGACCTGCCCCCGGCTGTCGCCGTCGATGATGGCGAGGGTGTACACGCCGGCGTCGCGCAGGGCGCCGGCGCCGGCCGGGTCCAGGTCGTAGGAGTCGAGGACGAATACGTCCAGCTCGTGTCGGCGGGCCGCCTCGACCAGGTCGGCCGGCGAGTCCGGGCCGGGGAGCAGGGAGATGCCCCGCGCGGTCAGCTCCGCGGTGGCCCAGTCGAGCCGTTCCACGGTGCCGAACACGGCGACGTGGGCGCCCCGGGCGAGGAACTCCTCGGCGAGCGCCAGGCAGCGGACGAGGTGCCCGACGCCGCGCTGGGGTCCGGCGTCGCAGCGCAACCCGACCCTGAGGGTGCTCAGGACTCCTCCAGCTGCTTCTGGCGGACGTCGGCGTTGAGCGTACGCAGCCGGGGCTGGCCGTCGAGCCAGTCGGCGAGCTTGGCCAGCGGCACGCTGACGTCACCGAAGTGGTCGATGATGGCGCTGACGAGCGCCCAGTCCTGCTCGGTGTCGAGGGTGAGCCGCAGTGCGGAGCGGTCCGGGGTGAGCGTCACCCCGAGCACCCGGAACAGCTCCGGGTGGGTGTACGCGTACGAGGTGACGTGCACCCGGTGGTGGTCGGTGGCGAGCCGGCCCAGGGTACGGAGTGTCTCCGCTCGGATGATCTCGACGTCCAGCCCTCGGGGCAGGGTCCGGGCGATCGACGTGCTCGCGTAGTCCAGCCCGGGGACCGCCCGGTACACCGACGCGACCAGGGCGATGATCTCCGGGTCGAGCAGCGGGCAGTCGGCGGTGAACCGCATGACGGCGTCGCCCGGGTGCGCGTCGAGGGCGCCCACGAACCGGTCCAGCACGTCGTCGACGGGCCCGCGGTGGCACGGCACGTCCAGTCGGGCGCACTCGACGGCGACGGCGTCGTCGACCGTGTCGGTGCTGGTGGCGACCACGAGGTCCGCCAGGACGCCGCTGTCCCGGGCGGCCCGGACGACCCGGCCCAGCACGGAGCGTCCGGCGAGCGGGCGGAGCACCTTGCCGGGCAGCCGGGACGACCCCATGCGGGCCTGCACGATGCCGACGATCCGTGGCGTCGCGTCGCCGGTCACTGCTGCTCCTCCTGCTGCTTGGGGGCGAGCACCGCGGTGGCCCGGCGTTTGGCGGCGCGGGCGCCCCGCTTGGCCAGCCGGGCCGGGGTGATGGCGAGTCGGCCCACGCGGTAGCTGATCGACCCGCTGAGCAGGCTGATCGTCGTCTCGGCCCGGCGCAGCGCCCGTTCCCGGGAGGTGAGCAGCTCCTCGGTCCACGCGGTCAGCGCGGCCAGCCGGGTGAGTTCCTCGCGCTGGCGCAGCCACGCCTCGCGCAGCTGCTGGTAGCTGTGCCCGCCGACAGGCGGGTCGGTCGGCGCGACCGCGTGCAACTCGCTGGCGAGGTCGACGGTGCCGTCGGCGTCCAGCCCGTGCAGCGCGGCGGCGATGGCCGCCTCGGCCTCGACCGCCTCGCTGACGGTCGCGCGGTCGAGGTCGTGGCCGGCGAGGCCGCCGAGCACCACGGTCAGGCCCGCGACGTCGAGAGTGGACGACCACGGGTGGGCGTACCCGCCGGTGAGCAGGCCCGCCGCGAAGCGCCACAACGCGCGGGCGAGCACCACGTCGGCGGGCAGCGCGGCGGTGACCCGCCAGCTCGGGTCGAGCACCGCGTACCGTTCGCCGTCGACCACCACGTTGTCGGTGCCGGCAAGCGCCGCCGCGCCGGCGATCCGGCCGTCGGCGTCGGCCTGGCCGGTGAGCCAGCCCGCGTACCCGTGCAACAGCGCACGCAGGGTGGCCAGGTCGCGGCGCAGGGCCGCGTCGAGCAACAGAGTACGCAGCAGCCGGCCGGACGGCACCGGCCCGGACAGCGCGTCCGCGTCCCGGTACGCGGCCGCACGGCTGGCGAACGGCGCGGCGGCCGGCCTCTTCTCGTCGGTCGCCGGGATGAGGCCCCAGCGCCAGCCGGACGGGCCGTGCAGCACCTCGAGCACCCCGATCCCGGGGCGGCCGGTCTGCACGAGAGCCACCGGCAGGTGCCGGTCGACGGTCGGCGCGGTGGGGTCGGTGGGCCGGCGGGCGAGCGTCAGCCAGGCCGGTGCGAGGTCGGCGGCGCGCCCGGCGTGCAGCGCGTCCACCGCCAGCCGTGCCGGGTCCTGGAGCACCGTGGCGCTTGTGAAACCGCCGGCGCAGGCACCGTGCAGCACCGCGTCGAACAGGCCGGAGCCCGCGTCCCGGTCGAGGTGGTCGGCGTCCAGCAGCGCCGTCGGGGCGGTGACATCGGGGTACGCGGCCCAGCACGCGACCGGCCGCAGCCCTGCCGCGCCGAGTCGCTCGCGTAGCTGGTCCCGGTTGGCCGGGTGGGCGCGGTCCAGCACCCCGCCGATCGTCCAGGCGGAGTCGTCCC
The DNA here is from genome assembly GCF_053605225.1 of Micromonospora sp. NPDC003944. NCBI lineage: Bacteria > Bacillati > Actinomycetota > Actinomycetes > Micromonosporales > Micromonosporaceae > Micromonospora > Micromonospora sp. NPDC003944. The sequence continues at coordinate 49,064 of NZ_JBSGIV010000050.1, read as the reverse complement.
GGCGGGCGTACCAGGGGGTGGTGTCGACGAGCCGGTGCAGGCCCAGCGGGTTGTCCAGGCGCACCAGCAACGCGCCACCCGGTCGTACCGCGGCGACGAGTCGTGCCAGCACGCCGTCCCAGCCGAGCCGGGTGCCCTCCACCGACTCCACCGGGTCCAGCCCGGCGGCCGCGATCACCACGTCGTACGTCTCGTCGTCGGGCAGCCCGGCCGGACCGCCCACCACCACGCGGGTGGCCCGGTGCGCCAGCGCCACCGCGTCGGGGTGGCTGCGCAGCAGGCAGGTCACCTCGGCGTGGGTGAGCTGGTCGAGCAGCGCCGGGTCGTGTGGACCGGCGACCAGGACCCGGGCGCCGGGCGGCACCAGCCGGGCGGCGAGCGCGGCGAGGGGACCACCGTTGGCCAGCCGTTCCTGCGGCAGGTCCGACCAGGCCAGCATCTCGCCGCCCGGCAGGGTGATCCGGTCGGCGGGTGCCGTCTCAGTCGTCACGGTCTTCCTCTTCCTCCTGGAGGTTCGCCCAGCCGAGCAGCTCGCGGAGCTCGGCCGGCGTGCAGCGGTGGTCGGTGCCCAGTTCGGCGCGGGCGATCTCGACAGCGGTGGGCAGGTCGACAGTGGCGCCGTGCAGCTGTGGCCACTGCCGTCGGATCCGGGCGGTGCCGCCGAAGGTCGGGTCCTCGTTGGACAGGATCATCGGGTCGCCGTAGACCGCGGGCTCGCACCCCGCCGCGATTCCGTAGAAGATCGCGCTGGTCAGCCGGTTGGAGGCTACCCGGCGGTGCCGGCGCAGCTCGGTGAGCTGCCGGTCGAGGAACTCCGGGTCGGTGTCCTTCCACCAGTGCCCCCGGTAGCCGTGGCAGATCACCCGGAACCCGGCACGCTCGTAGAGCCGGCGGACGTTGCGCATCCGGTACTCGTGCCAGTAGAGGCAGACCGTGACCGGACCGGGCTCGGTGTCCTGGATGAGGGCGATCAGTTTGCGGTGGTCGCCCTTGACGTGCTGACCCTCCCAGCCGTGGAACGGGTACCAGATGGTGCCCTCCCGTTCCTCCGCCGGTGGCTCCTCGGGTCGCAGGGCCAGCAGGTAGCTGAACGGCGCGCCGATGACGACCACGTTGCGTCGCCCCACCGACCAGGCCCGGCGGCGGGTCTGCTCGGACCAGAGCAGGCTGGGGGTGTACTCGGCGTACGGGTGCCCGGGGGCGAGCCCGTCGCCGATGTTCCAGCCGTGTTGCACGTACCCGTTGATCCGTGGTGGGTGCCGGTCGCCGAGGCCGGCGTAGCGGGCCAGCACGTGCGCGTGGCCGTAGAAGTGGTTGGCGTGGTGCATCAGGTTCCCATCAGGCGGCGGAACGCACCGAGTTGCCCCGCACCGCGGCGGTCAGCGCGTCGATGACGCGGTCCTGGTCGGCGTCGCTGAGGCCCGGGTAGAGCGGCAGCGACAGCTGCTGGGAGTAGAACGACTCGGCCACCGGGCAGGATCCGCGTCGGTACCCCAGGTCGGCGAAGGCCGGGTGCCAGTGCACCGGGATGTAGTTGACCTGGACACCGATGCCGGCGGCCCGCATCCGGTCGTACACCTCGCGGCGACGCCCGTCGAGCACGCGGATCGGGTAGAGGTGCCAGGCCGGGTCGGCCCACGACCTGCGGGCCGGTGTGCGCACGCCGTCCAGGTCGGCCAGCGCCTCGTCGTAGCGGGCGACCAGGGCGGTCCGACGGGCCGTGAACTCGCCGAGCCGACGCAGTTGGCTGCGCCCCAGGGCACAGAGCACGTCCGGCAGCCGGTAGTTCAGCCCGAACTCGTGCACCTCCTGGTGCCAGCCACCCTCGTCCGGGAAGCGCAGGTCGTCGCGGTCGCGGACCACGCCGACGCCACGGAACCGACGGGCTCGCTTGAGGACCTCCGGGTCCAGCGCCGCGACGGCACCGCCCTCGGCGGTGGTCAGGTTCTTCGTCGGGAAGAACGAGAACGTGGTCAGGTCGGCGAGCGAACCGACCGGCCGACCGTGGTACGTCCCGCCGATCGAGTGCGCCGCGTCGGCGAGCAGCAGCGCGTCGCTGCCCTCGACCGACGTCCGCAGCGCGTCGTAGTCGGCCGGGTGGCCGGCGTAGTCGACAGCGGCGACGACCTTCGTCCGGGAGGTGACCGCAGCGGCCGCCGCCGCCGGGTCGAGGCAGAACGTCTCGTCGTCGACGTCGGCGAACACGATCGTCGCGCCGAGGGCCACCGCGCTGCTCGCGGTCGCCACGAACGTCATCGGGGGTACGACCACCTCGTCGCCCGGACCGACCCCGGCCGCCGCGTACGCCACGTGCAGCGCCGCGGTGCCGTTGGAGACGGCGGCGACACCGACGCCGCCGGTCCAGCGCGCGAGGTCGGCCTCGAAGGCGTCGACCTGCGGGCCGGTGGTGAGCCAGTCGCCGCGCAGCACGTCGGCGACTGCCGCGACGTCGTCCTCGCTGATCGACTGCCGGCCGTACGGGAGCATCCCCGTCACCCGTTGATACCGAGCATGTCGCGCAACTGCTCGACGGTGAGCCACTCGTCGTTGGTGTCCGACTGGTAGGCGAAGCCGTCCGGCACCGGGTCGCAGTCAGCCGGCGGCTGGTAGCCCCAGGTGGCGATGGTCGGTTGCACGATGAACCGGCCGTCGGCGCGCAGCGTCCGCCGGCTGTCGTCCGGCGCGATCATCTCCTCGTGCAGCTTCTCGCCCGGCCGGATCCCCACCTCGTGCGTGGTGGCGTCCGGGGCCACGGCCTCGACCAGATCGAGGATGCGCATGCTCGGGATACGCGGCACGAACAGCTCGCCGCCCTGCATCTGGTCGAACGAGTCCATGACGAACTGCACGGCCTGGTCGAGGGTGATCCAGAAGCGGGTCATCCGCTTGTCGGTGATCGGCAGGCTCTTGCCCTCGGCGGCCAGCCGGCGGAACAGCGGGACGACGGAGCCACGGCTGCCCACCACGTTGCCGTAGCGCACCACGGCGAACCGGGTGGGGTGCTGGGCGGCATAGTGGTTTGCCGACACGAACAGCTTGTCGCCGACGAGCTTCGTCGCGCCGTACAGGTTGATCGGGCTGGACGCCTTGTCGGTGGAGAGCGCGATGACCTTCTTGACACCGGCCTCGATCGCCGCGTCGACGACGTGCTGGGAGCCGGTGATGTTTGTGGCGATGTACTCGGAGGGGTTGTACTCCGCGGTGTCCACCTGCTTCAGCGCGGCGGCGTGCACCACGTGGTCGACGCCGTGCATGGCCCGGGTGAGGCGGTGCCGGTCCCGGATGTCGCCGATGAACCAGCGCAGCCGCGGGTCGTCGCCGAGCTGCTGGCGCAGCTCGTACTGCTTGAGCTCGTCGCGGGAGAACACCACCACGCGGGCGGGATCGGCCTCGTTGAGGATGTGCCGGAGGAACGTCCTGCCGAAGGAACCAGTTCCCCCGGTGATCAGAATGGACGATCCATTCAACTCACTCAATGTGGTGCTCCCGTGTTCGTGGATGAACGAGCGGCCCTGGGTCGGCCGACCGGGGTGAGACGCTAGCCATGGTGGGTTAACTCCTCGGCGCTCGTGGGTGAACCGCAACCCCTGCCCCCGTGAATGGCGGGCACCGCCCAGGCGAACACTTCCGACCGCGCGGGATGGGGGCTGACCAGGCCGGATCGGGCCGCTACAGTGACCGCGCGAACGACCCGGCGGCCCCGCGCGCAGCCGGCTTTCGTGTTCACCCGACATTCACACCAGCTTGGTGCGAGCGGGCCACCCCCAGCGTCACCACCGCCGGCCGACGGGCTCGTCGGATCCGCGCGGGCCCGGCCCGGCCGGCAGTTCTGGAGGCGTTGATGGCACCCGGTAGTGACGTGGCCGAACGGCCGGCGGTGGCGGTCGAGACGCCGAGTGACCGACCGGCCCGGCGCTGGCTGGTGCCGCTGCTGCTCGTCGTCGGTTGGGTGCTCAGTGTGGCCTGGCGGATGTGGTGGTCCCGACACGTCGTGCTGCCGATCGCCCACACCGACGAGGACAGCTACCTGAACACCGCCCGCGCGCTTGCCGGTGGCCCGGGGGGTTTCAGCAGCGAGAACGACCTGTTGCGCCGGGTCGGCTACCCGATGCTGATCTCGCCGGCGTTCCTCGGAGACCGGGACTTCACCGACAGCTACCGTCTGGTCCAGCTGATCAACGCGATGGTCAACTCGACACTGCTGCCGCTGGCGTACCTCTTCGGTCGCCGCCTGTTCCAGCTGCGCCGCTCGTACGCGCTGCTCGGCGCGGTCGCCGCGGCGACCCTGCCGGCCACCGCCTTCTACGCGGGCGTGGCCATGATCGACGCGGTGATGGCGCCGCTGGTGGTCGCCTGGCTGCTCGCCGTGCACCGCTGGATCTCCCGGCCCGGCCCGCTCGCCGCCGCCACCGTCGGTCTGCTCGTCGGCGGGTTCCACCTGCTGCACTCGCGCGGCCTCGTGATCGTGGCAGTGCACGCCGGTCTGGTGCTGGTGCTGTTCGTCCGTCGCCGGATCAGCCCGCCGGTGGTGCTCGCGGCGCTGCTGCCGGTGCTCGCCATGGCGCTCGTCAACGAGGCCGCCATCCGTCACCTCGGCGGCAAGGTCTACCTGCTCGGCAGCACCCCCGGCGGCGGCACGCTCGAGGCGGTCGCCTCCGCCCAGGGCGTGGTCCGGGTAGGCGCGGCGGTCACCACCCAGCTCTGGTACCTCGTGGTGATCACGTTCGGGATGGCGGGGGTGGCCTGGGCCGGCGCCGTGCGCGAGCTGTGGCGTCCACGCCACGGTGACGCCGCCCGCTGGACCATGGGCGTGGCGCTCGCGGTGACCGTCGGGGTGGCCGGCGGCGCGTCGGTGATCCTGTCCGGCATCACCGGCAAGCCGCTGGACGCGATCTACGGCCGCTACGTCCAGATGCTCGCGCCGTTCTGGCTGCTCGTCGGGCTGGGGGTGCTGTTCACCGCCGGGTGGCGGGTGGTGCTGCGCCGGGCGGCCGTCGCGGTCGCGCTGCTGGTCGGTGGCGGCGCGCTGATCGCGGCCCGACTCGCGTACGTGGCCAGCCAGGGTCACCAGCTGCGGTACGGCGGTTTCAGCGCGCCGGACCTGGTGGCGTTGACCGGGGGCCTGCGGGAGCTGCGACCGGTGGTCGGGTCGCTCGTCGGCATCGCCGGCTGCGTGCTGCTCGTCGCCGCGGTCCGGGTGCCCCGCCTGCGGCTGCCGATCCTCGGTGCCCTCGTCGTGGTCAACCTCGTCACCATGCAGGTGATCGACGAACGGATCGTGCGACCGACCGCCGAGAGCACCGCGCCGACGCCCCGGGTGGCCGACGTGGGCGTACGCCCCGGCGAGCGGGTGTGGGCCTCGACCGGCGTGCACTACGTCCTTCGGTTCAACCTCAGCCACCAGGTGACCTGGAGCGACGTCCGCTGGTTCGGCGTCGGGCAACCGCCGGCCGCCGCGCAGGTGGTGTTCGCCCGCTGGGCACCGGGGCAGGCCGACGACTGGGACGGCACCGCGTACGGCTTCGTCCGCCTCGGCGGCAACCCGGAGCAGCACTGGGCCGCCTGGCGACGGGCCTGACCTCCCACGCCCCGGCGGACACCGCTATTCGTGAACGGCGGATGTCCACCGGGAGCACGGTCGGTTAATGGTTGCGGTCCATTGCGGAAAAATGTCTGACAATCAGCGCGGACGGCGGTCCGCCCGAGCCAGGGAAATCGGGATGACGGTGATTTCCCGGCCGTCGGACAGCTCCTGTCGTGGGGTGCCCTCGACGAATCGGAAACGTCGGTTCATCTGTCGTACGACGGTATTGTGGCCGAGCACCTCGCCGTCGAGCCGGTCCAGCTGCAGCCCGTCGAAGGCGTACTCGACGGCCTCCCGCATGACCCCCAGCCAGGCGGGCAGCGTCTCGTCCCGCCCGGCCAACCCGTCGGCGTCGAGATAGAAGCCCCACGCGCCGGTGCGGGGGCCGTCCAACCGCAGGTCGAAGAAGGTGACCACGCCGCACGGACGGTCGTCGCGGACGTACACCAGCACCCGCCGGGACGGGTCGTCGCGGACCGCCGACCACCACCTGGCGTGCTCCTGGGCGGTGATCTCGTGACTGGTCTTGCTGACCTGTCGATTGGTTTCCTGATTACGCCAGGACAACATCAGATGAACGTCGTCCGCCGTCGCTTCGCGCAGCACGTGCGTCTCGCTTTCCTAGCCGTTCACGTCGGGTCCCGGCACCTTACCCGGGCCTACCGGGAAATCAGATATCCATTCGTTGGGTTGTAGACTGCGCCGCATGAACGAATTGAGTCGCGCGCAGATCCGCGACCTCATGGCTCAGGTGCTGAAGAACCAGGACAAGGAGCTGCCCGCAGACGACGCGGCGCAGTTGCGGGAGATCGGCTTCCGGTCGCTCGACTTCTCCGAGCTGGCCCTGCGGGTGGAGGACGAGACGGGGGAGGAGCTCAACTTCGACGCCCCCGGGCTGCGTCGCATCGCCACCGTCGGGGACGTCCTCGACTTCCTCGTCGAGCTTCAACACCAGTGACCGTCGCGACGTCGCGCCACCCCGCCGCCGGGCACACGGAGCCGGCCGGTGTCGACAACCGGCTCGTCGTCGGTGGCGCCACGCTGACCTGGCGCTCGCTGCCGACGCCCACACTGCCCGATCCGGGCGCGGTGCTGGCCCACGCCGCGGTGCACGCGCTCACCGCGGCGCGGCAGCACGCCGTGTACGGCACCGAGCTGCTGCTCAGCACCGTGAGCCGGGTCGACGCGGCGATGCGCGCCGAGCTGTCGGAGGCCGGGTTCACCGTCGGCGTCCTCGACGACGACGGCGTGCACCCGAGCGCGCCGGCCCAACCACGCGCCGCCGAGCCCGGCCGGCTCTGGCTGTTGACGTCGGGCTCCACCGGGCGTCCCAAGCGGGTCGGGCACACCCTCGACACGCTGACCACGGTGCGGGCCGACCAGCCGGACCGGACCTGGCTCTGCCCGTACGCTCCCGGCACGTACGCCTGGTGGCAGGTGGTCACCCTGTCGCTGACCCAGCCCGGCCAGCACCTGGTGGTGGTCGAGCCCGACGAGTTGGACGACTGGCCCTCGGTCGCGGCCGCACACGGGGTCGACGCGGCCTCCGGCACCCCGACCTTCTGGCGTCGTACCCTCTACCGCGACGCCGAGGCGCTGGCCCGGGTGCCGCTGCGCCAGATCACCCTCGGTGGAGAGCCGGTGGACCAGGCGATCCTGGACCAGCTACGCGAGGTCTTCCCGACGGCCCGGATCTCCTGGATCTACGCGTCCTCCGAGGTGGGGGCGTCCATTGTGGTGCACGACGGGCGAGCCGGGTTCCCGGTCGACTGGCTGGAGCGGGAGACCCCGGGCCGGCCGACGCTCTCCGTCCGCGACGACGAGCTGGTGGTCACCTCCCCGTACCACGGTGCCGGTCTCACCGGCCCGGTCCGCACCGGCGACCGGGTGCAGGTGCACGACGGCCGGGTGCTGATCACCGGCCGACTCGACTCCGACGAGATCAACGTCGGTGGCAGCAAGGTCTCCGCAGGCGTGGTCCGCGGCGTGTTGGCCGAGCACCCGGCGGTGGCCTGGGCCCGGGTGACCGGCCGCCGTGCCCCGGTGCTCGGGCGGATGGTGGTCGCCGAGGTGGTCCTCGCCCCGGGCTCGGCGTCCACCATGGACATCGACGAGACCGCGCTGGTCCGCTGGTGCGCCGACCGGCTTCCCGAGCACGCGGTGCCGCGCCGCATCCGCGTCCTGACCGACATTCCCGTCAAGGAGACCCTGAAGAGCGATGTCTGAGCCCGCCGACACCCAGCTCGTCCCGCCCAGCTCCGTGGTCCTCGTCTCCGGTGGTTCGCGTGGCCTGGGTCTGGCCATCGTCACCGACCTGCTCGACGCGGGCGTACGCGTGGCCGCCTTCGCCCGCACCATCACCCCGGAGTTGGAGAAGCTCGCCGCCGAGCACCCCGACCGCGTGCACGTCGGTTCGGTGGACGTCACCGACCTGCGCGCCGCGCAGAGCTTCGTCCGGGAGGTGGAGCAGCGCCTCGGCCCGATCGACGGCATCGTCAACAACGCCGCCATGGGGCAGGACTCCCTGCACGCCCACACCGCCACCGACGACATCGCCCGGATCATCGAGACCAACCTGACGGCCCCGCTGCAGCTGACCCGGCTGGTCATCCGCCGGATGCTGGCCAAGGGGCTGCGCGGGCGGATCGTCAACATCACCTCGATCTGCGGGCAGCGCGGTTTCCCCGGTCTCGTCGCGTACTCGGCCACCAAGGGCGGCATGGACGCCGCCACCCGATCGCTCGCCCGCGAGCTGGGCGGCCGGATGCTCGTCAACTCGGTCGCGCCCGGCTTCTTCGCCTCGGAGATGTCCGCCGTGCTCGGCCCGACCCAGCTCGACCAGATCGTGCGCCGCACCCCGACCGGTCACCTGACCGAGCCGGAGGAGGTCACGCCTGTGGTGCGGATGCTGCTGCGGGAGCACACCAACATCAACGGCCAGGTCATCGTGGTGGACGGTGCCGCCGCCATCTGACCTGCGGCCAGTTCCCTTCGCGGTGCAACCGGTGCGGCCGGTCGGCGGTGCTCGGCCGGCCGTGTCGCCGGGGGCGGGCAGCACCGCCGTGCCCCGCCCGGTGCCGGCACCGGGGGTGGGCAACGCCGCCGTGCCCCGCCCGGTGCCGGCGTTGCTTGCCGCCGCCGAGCAGCACCTGCGCATCGGGTCACCGTCCGCGATGGCCGCCGCGGTGACCCGCAGTCACCTCGACGACGGACGCTGCGTCGGCTGGTACGGCCCGTCGGTGCCCGGCTGGCGGGTGGCGATCGACGCGGAGCGCGTTGCCGCCCCGGTGCCCCCGGCGTTGGCCCGCCGGTTCGGCACGGGTGACTTCTGGGCCCGGTGGACCCGCACCGAGTGCCACTGCAAGCTGGCCGACGTGCCGATCGCGATCTGGTGGCGCCGCCACGGCCTGGGCACGCCGGCCGACAACTCGGCGGTCTGGCGAACTCTACGGCTGGCCGACCTGATAATCACCGTCGGCCTCGCCCCACCCCTCCCGCCCCAGCCCTTCCCGCCCCGCGATCTTGCACTTTCGGACGTCGAATTACGGCTTTCACGCCTGAAGTCGGGACAGTAAGTGCAAGATCGGCGGGCCGGCCGGGGCAGGCCCCTGCCCTTGCGCTCGATCATGGAGTTGTGGTGCCTCCCAGAAGGGGCACCGATGGGCGAAACGCCCACCACAACTCCATGATCGACGGGGCGGGGGCGGGGCGAGGCGGGGCACGGCACGGCGGGGCGGGGCGGGGGTTCTAGATCAGGTTCCAGGTTAGGGGGGTTCCTCGGGGAACGTCGGTGGTGAAGGTGCGGCCCAGGACCCTGTCGATCTCGACCGGGGCCAGCCCGCCGGCCGGTCGGATCGAGCGGACGTTCTGCGCGGTCACCGGGTCGCCGGCCCGGACGTCCTCGACCACGAAGAGCGACCGGCGGAAGCGCAGCCCTTCCCGCTCGGCGGGGGTCGGGCCGATCGCGGTACCGCCCAGCGCGGCGTACGCCCGGCCGGACTCGGCGACCAGGGCCGTGAGTTCCGCCGGGTTCAGGGAGAAGTCGGAGTCCACCCCGCCGTCGGCCCGGTCCAGCGTGACGTGCTTCTCGATGAAGCAGGCGCCGAGCGCCACCGAGGCGACCGCCACTCCGATGCCTGGCGTGTGGTCGGAGAGCCCGACCGCCACGTCGAACGCCCCGGCCAGCACCGGCAGTCGGCGCAGGTTGCTGTCGGCCGGGGGCGCCGGGTAGGACGCGGTGCAGGCCAGCAGGATGATGCCCGCCGCACCACCGTCGCGGGCGGTGCGTACGGCGGCGTCGATCTCGGCGACCGTCGCCATTCCGGTGGAGATCACCATCGGCTTGCCGGTGCTGGCCACGAGCTGGATCAGTGGCAGGTCGACAAGCTCCGACGACGCGATCTTGTACGCGGGCGCGTCCAACGACTCCAGTAGCTCCACGGCTGTCGCGTCGAACGGCGACGAGAAGACGGTCAGGCCACGCTCGCGGGCCCGCTCGAAGATCGGGGCGTGCCACTCGTACGGGGTGTGCGCGCGCTCGTAGAGGCGGTACAGGTTCTCCCCGCCCCACAGCTCGTGCCCGCTGGAGATCCGGAACGCCGGGGTGTCGACGTCGATGGTGATCGTGTCCGGCCGGTACGTCTGGAGCTTGAGCGCGTGCGCCCCGCTCTCGGCCACCGCGTCGACGATGGCCAGCGCCCGGTTCAGATCGCCGTTGTGGTTGCCGGACATCTCGGCGACCACGAACGGTCGCTCCCCGGCACCGACCGCGTGCGGTCCGATCTTGATTGTCGCCGTCATTCCGACCTCTGCTCAGGTACGTCCGCACCGGGGTGCGGTGGTGCTGTCGTCGCCCACCCGGCGGGTGGGCGACCTGGAAAACGAGGGCGCCGGGAGCCGCCCCGGCTCCCGGCGTGCTGTGCGGTGGGGGCGGTCACGGCAGGCGGTTGCCGGCCAGCGCGTCGTGTCGCTCCGGCGGGCGCCCACCATCGCGCGTCGGCGTCGCGCCCGCCCCTCGGCCCGGCTCCTCGTCGGCAGCGGGGGAACCGCTGTCGGCGCCACCCACCGGGGCGGGCCGACGCAGGCGGCCAGCGACCCGGTGGGCCTGGCGCAGCGCCGAGTACGCCAACCAGTCGCCCCGCCCGACGAGGCGGTGCTTGAGCCCGGTCACGCCCGGGGGCAGCGGGTAGCCGCCGGTGGGCAGATACCGACGGTAGTGCGCGGCGGCCCGGTGGAAGAAGGCGCGGCGCAGGTGCGGGTGCAGGCGACCGTCGTTGCCCACCACCACCAGGTAGTGGCTGATCATCAGCTCGAACAGCTCGGCCTGCAACCGCTCGTCCGGGTGCTTCCGGGCGACCCAGTCCATCAGCCGCTCGTACTGGGCGAAGGCGTCGAAGTGCCGGCCGCTGCGGGTGGAGGTGATCGCGCCCTGGCGGCCCTGGCGGTACAGGTAGCAGACCCGGTCCAGCACGGAGATCTTCTCGGCCCCGATCAGCAGGGGGTGGCTGAACGGGATGTCCTCGTACCAGCCGGGGAAGAACCGCAGCTCCAGCTCGTCCATGAAGTCCCGGCGGACCACCTTGTTCCAGGCGGTGTGCTGCACCCGCAGCAGTTGCGGCTGGTCGGCCAGCCGGGTCACGTCGGGAATTCCGCGCAGTAGCGGGCTGCTCGCGTCGACCTCGCGGCGGCCGTCCTCGTGCACCCGCAGGTGGTCGAGCATCAGCACGTCGGGCTGGTGCTGGCGCAGCCGGTCCAGCACCGCGGCGATCGTGCCCGGCGGCAACCAGTCGTCGCTGTCGACGAACCAGACGTACCGGCCGGTGGCCACGTCGAGCCCGGCGTTGCGGGCCAGCCCCAGCCCCACGTTGGTGCTCAGGTGCACGACGCGGACGCCGTCGTGGCCGGCGGCGTACGAGCGGAGCATGTCGCCGCAGCCGTCCGGGGAGGCGTCGTCGACGGCGACCAGCTCGACCGCGTGCGACTCGGCCGCCGGGATGTCGGCCCTGATCGACTCGAGGCACTGGTACAGGTACGCCTCGACGCCGTACACGGGCACGACGATGCTCAGCAGCGGTGCGTGCGTCGGCTCATTGACCACGTCCGCCACCTTCGACGACCCGGGTGGCCGGCCCCGGAACCTGACGTTGCCGCCGACTGTGGAATCTCTGAACTCCCGCCCAGCGGAAGGTTAACGGCGGTCGGCGGGCGTTCCCCGGTTCGGTGATCGCCGGCTGGTGGGGCGGGTGGGACACGTCCGGTTCACCCGGGAGTGACCCGGTAGGGTGCCTCGGTGCGGCTCTGCCGGGCCGCCGCGGGCGTCGCCGTCGTGCCGTCCGACGCCGCGCCGAGGAGGATACGACAGTGCTGGTGACCCTGCCGAGCGTCGGGATCCCGGCATGACGAGCGCCGCCGCGGTGTCGGCCACGCGGTCCGTGTCCGCCCCGCCGCGGCTGCCGTCGCTGACCGGGCTGCGGTGGATCGCCGCCCTGCTGGTCTTCGGCTTCCACGCCGGGACGATGCGGATCATCGCCGAGCCGGACTACAAGGCGGTGGTCGACGGGCTGTTCACCCTCGGCCTCTCCGGGGTGCAGTTCTTCTTCATCCTCAGCGGTTTCGTGCTGGTCTGGTCGGCCCGCCCGGGGGACTCCCGGCGTACCTTCTGGCGGCGGCGGGTCGCCAAGATCTACCCGAACCACCTGGTGCTGTGGGCGGCGACGCTCGTGGTGGCCTGGTGGTTCGCCGACCCGGTCCTCCCGGCCGCCGCGCTGGAGAACCTGCTGCTCCTACAGGCGTGGGACCCCCGGCCGGGCTGGTTCTACAGCATCAACACCGTCAGCTGGTCGCTCTCCTGCGAGTTCTTCTTCTACCTCTGTCTGCCGCTCGCGCTGCCGCTGCTGCGCCGGGCCCGACCGAAGCTGCTCTGGGCGCTCGTCGTCGCACTGCCGTTGCTGATCCTCGCGCTCTGGCCGGCGCAGGAGCTGGTGCCCGAGGTGAGCCGGTGGTGGTTCACCCAGATCTTCCCGCCGGTGCGGTCGCTCGAGTTCTGGTTGGGCGCGGTGGCGGCCGAGTTGATGCGCCGAGGTCTCTGGCGCGGTCCCGGTCTGGGCGTGGCCAGCGGGATCTTCGTGGTCACCTGGGTGGCGGCCGCGCAGTGGATCCGCGCCGAGCTGTGGACCACGCTGCTCGCGGTCGCGTACCTGTTGGTGATCACCGCCGCCGCGGACGCGGACGTGCGCGGTCGGCGCTCGCCGTGGCGGTCCCGGCCGTTGGTCTGGCTCGGTGAGGTCTCGTTCGCCTTCTACCTGGTGCACGTGCTGGTGATGACGAGCGTGCTGCGCTGGAGCGGCACCTGGGGGGTCGGCTTCGAGGGCTGGCACGGCCCGGCCGTGGTGCTCGGTTTCCTGGCGGCGAACCTGGTCCTCGCCGGCCTGCTGCACCGCTTCGTCGAGACCCCGATGATGCGCCGCCTGGCGCCGCGCCGTCCGGCCCGTCCGGCGCCCGTGCCCCGGCAACGCGCGGCCGGCACCCAGGCCGCCGGCAACGACACCGCGAGCTTGGCCCGGAGCGAGGCCGCAGACGAGGTCGACCCGGCCGACGGTCGATCACCGTACGTCGACAAGCGCTGACAGCGTCCACCCTGGTCAGCGGGTCGGCGCGGCGTCGTCCGACACGCCCGTGGTCGGTGCGCCCGGGTCGGTGCGACGGTAGCGTGGGTGCGTGCTCCCGGTCGCGTTCACCTGTCCGCTGTGGTGGGTGGCGCGCTGGGCGACGCGGGTGCTGACCAGCCTCGCCGTCGTCGCGGCCCTGGCGCTCGGCGCAGGCCCGGCCACGGCCGCCGGGTCGATGCCCAGCCCGCTGTCGACCCCCGGCGCGGTGCCGGCCGCCGCCGTCGCCGGGCCGCTGGAGGCCTCCTGCCGCCACGTCGAGGCGCAGGGGGTGGCGCGGTCCGCCCCGGCGATACCGCCGGAGGTCACCGAGGAGTCGGTGCTGGCATGGTCGGTCGGCACGCCGGTGGCGCTCCCCGGCGATGTGGGCGCTCTCGTGGCCGGGGTGCTGCCGGTTCGCGCGGCCGGGTCCGAGCGGCTGCCGCTCCTCGACCGGGCGAGCGGTCCGGCTCCCCGAGCCCCGCCCGGGCGCTGAGCCACCGGGACGACCGTCCCGTCACCGCGCCCTGTCGATCCACCAGCTTCGTACCCCGCTGACCCGTGGTCCCGCCGTGGCCCGCTTGTCGGCGTGGGTCCCCATCGCACTGCTTTCTCCCCGAGGTGCCGACCATGGAGACCGCTGTCTTCTACCAGTTCGTGACCGAGGTGCCGCAGGCCGCCGCCATCTGGTCGACGCTGTTCCTGCTGACCCTGGGCCTGCTCACCGTGCTTGCCGCCCGCCCCGACCGGGACGGGCCCACTGACGATCCGCTGCCGGCCGTGCCCACCGCACGGGAGGTGGCCGCCGCCGAGGCCGTCGACCGGCGCCGCTACGCCGAGGAGGTGGCCGTCGCCGCCGCCGGCGCGGCCACCACCGCCAGGCGGCGACGCGCCGACTGGCTGACCGCCCAGGAGCAGCTGGAGGTGGCCTGGACCGGGTACGACGAGGCGGACACCGCCGCGCGTCGCTTCGCCGGCGCCGAGATGCTGCCCACCCCGCAGACACCGCACACTCCCGCCGAGTACGCGGCCCGGGAGCGCTACCTGCACCGGGCGGCGATGGCGGCCTACTGGCGGGGCGACCTCAGCATCGCGCAGCTCGGCGACGTGTTCGGCCACCGGCACGGGTGGGATCCCCGGCGACACCCGGTCGAGCAGGAGGCGCTGATCAGCCGGGTGGTCCGGGACGCGCGGCGTGTCGACTACCAGGCTGCCGCAGGCCGGGAGCGGGTCGCCTGGCGTGACGCGGAGTTGGCCGCCGAGTCGGCTCGTGTCCTCGCCGAGGAGGCGTACGCGGCGGCGGCCCGAGTGCACCCGGCCCCGGCGTCCGCGCCTCGGACGGTGGCCAGGGTGTTGCGTCCCGCCGTCGTGGCACGGTGGCGCCCGGCCCGGGCGGGTTGAGCCCGATCCGTGATGTGAGGCCGGTCACCAGATTGGGAAATCGGACGTCCAGCGCGGTTGGTGGGATTGTTCCGGCGAATGTGGTGCCGTTGTTTGCGGCCTGTCCGGTTGTCGCCCGTCGGCGTCACCGTAGCCGGTTGTCCCATCGAGTCACGTCATCGGCAATACGCGCAGAAATTGTTCCGCCGATTGGGGTTTACACAGGTGAACCTGGCTTGGCACGGTGCGGAGCGGCCAGTAGTGTCGTCACGTCCGATGCGGTAATCGATCGCAGGAAGCGACGCCGCATCGACCCGCTTAATCGTGATCTACGAACCGGGGACCCATCAGTAAGTCCGGGGTGAATCCGCGAGCCACGGCCCGCGGTAGGGCGATCTTCCCGCCCGAATCCGTCAGCTAACCCGGTAGGCGGTGTCGGAAGGAGTCACTCCTCGTGCAGCACCTTTCCACCCCTCGGTTGTTCCCTCGCCTCCACGGCGCGGCGGTGCACCCGCTCATCCGTCACGTGACGGTGAGCTGACCCCCGGGTCATCGCCTCTCCCGCCCGGCCGCGCCGGGCGTTCCCCTGAGCGGTTCACCATCCGCGGACCACCGTCCGCGTGCTGACGCCTGCCCGGATACCGGTCCGGCCCCGGTGTGCCGCTCTCCCCCTGATCCGTGGAGGACCCCGTGAAGCACACCCTGAAGCGTCAGCTCCGCCGCCTCGCCAGCGAGCGCCCGTACCAGATCGTTGCCGCCTCCGCCGCGGCCCTCGCGATCGCCACCACCACCGGCGCCCTGCTCACCAACGCCGACCACGCCCCGGCCAGCCAGCGCACCGCGACCACCGTCGCCGAGATGCGCAGCGACGTCGCCGCCTCCCGCAGCGAGGTGCGGGACGCGTCCCCCTCGGCCAGCGCCGCGCCGACCACGGCCGCCCCGACCACAGGTGCCGCGTCGCCGGCCGCCAAGGCCAAGAGCAACCCGGACCTCACCCGTAAGCCGACGCCGCCGAAGCCCCCCGCGACCAAGGTGCTCGACTACGACTACGAGGCGCAGAACACCTACTACAACTGCGGCCCGGCAGCCACCCGGAACGCGCTCAGCGCCGCCGGCATCGACCGCACCCAGGAGGAGCTCGGCGCCGAGCTGGGCACCACCGAGATGGGCACCAACTCGGCCGAGGACACCACCCGGGTGCTCAACGCCGAGGTGAAGGGCTCCCCGTACCGGACCCGGATGTTCGCCGGCGCGCCAAGCCCGGCGCAGATGGACCGGCTCCAGGCCGACGTCGTGAAGGCCATCACCGACGGCCGCGGCGTGGTGGCAAACGTCGTCGGGGACGCCACCGACACCGACGGCGGCTGGCACTCCTACGGCGGCGGGCACTACATCGCCGTCGTCGGCTACAAGGACAACGGCCGCACCGTACGCATCGCCGACTCGGCGAACCCGGCCGACCCGTCGTACTGGATCACCACGATCGACCTGGCCAACTGGATCGCCAGCCGGGGCTACTCCGCCTGACCCGGGCACGCTTACCGCCGCGGGCGCCGTCCCCCACGAGGGGTCGGCGCCCGCGGCGTCGTCGGCTGTGCGGTCAGTAGGTGACGAAGCCGTACAGCGCCTTGTGGTTCGACTTCGTCCCGACGACCGTGTGGTCGACGGCGGACGACTGCACGCTGCCCCTGACGAACAAATAGTCGATCTTGCTGGAGCCGCTGGTGGCCGCCGACCCGTACCCGGTCATGCCATAGCCGGCAAGCGTGCCGGGGGCGATGCCGGTGCGGTTCGCGTCGATCCCCACCACGCGGATGGTGGACGCGTTCAGCAGCGCGGTCGCGTCCGCACCGAGGTGGATGCCGCTGTCGGCGATGCCCCGGTCGCCGTCGCCGGCGCAGGCGTTCTGCCGGTTCTCCTGCGGCAGGTGCATGGTCGCGGCGAACACACTCGTGCCGGTCGCCTTGATGGTGAACCGGGCCGCGATGGCGCTGGTCCGCTTCCACTTGTAGTAGTCGGTGCTGTCCGGGTCGCTGTTCGGCGGCTTGTACAACGTGCACCCGGCGCCGTTGGCGTACGCCGTGCCCGGCTTGAGCCAGCCCGCGCTCCAGTACTTCGAGATGTCGCCACTGGCGAGGTTGAGCGTCCGCTTGTTCCAGACGATGGCGTTGGTCTGCTTCTTCTTGAGGTCTCCGAGCGACGCCGAGCTGCACCGGTGCGTGCTTCCCCACGGCTCCGGGTCGTCCCACGCCACGATCGCCCCGTAGCTGCCCGCCGGGTAGCCGAACTTCGCCGACAGTTGGTCGGCGTACGCCTCGGCCTGGCCGGTGCCGCGCACCTGCTGCACGATCAGGATGTCGGGCGCCAGCACGCCGCTGGTGCCGGTGCGACCGGCGTCGTCGACGAGGATCGAGCTCAGGTGGTCCGGTCCGGAGATGCGGGTGCAGCTTCCGTCGGAGTTGTTCACCACCAGGTTCTCGATGTTGTTGTTGTAGACCCGCAGGACCCGGTCGGCCGCCGCGACCGACGCGCCACCCGAGACGGCGGTCGACGGCGCGACGGGCGCGGGGGGTGTCTGCGGCGCGCCGAGCGTGGCGGCCGTCAGGGCCGCCACCAGCACTGGTCCGACAATTCTGAGCACGGTGGGCTCCTCTCCTGGGCGGGATCGACGGACGGCGCTCCCGGTCCGAGGGCGAAGACTACAGTGGATCTTCGTGGTGCGGGTGACACCTCTCGAACCTGGCGGTGAACCGTGGGAGACTGCGGCCGTGGTGGAGAAATCGGGTGGTAGAAGGCCGGTTCTGCTGCTGCTGCACGGCATGGGGGCGACCGGAGACGTGTGGTTGCCCTGGGCGCCGTACCTCGAGCAGCACTGGCCCGGGCGATGGCTGGCACCGGACCTCGCCGGCCACGGCTGGGCGCCGCCGCTGCCCTCGTACTCCTTCGCGGGTCTCGCGGAGCGGATCGGGCAGGCCCTCGCTCCCGACGACCGGCTCGTCGTGCTGGGGCACTCGCTGGGTGGGGTGGTCGGTCTGGCGCTTGCCGCCCGCGACGCCGGGATGCCTGTCGACGCGGTCGTCGGCCTCGGCATCAAGGCACAGTGGTCACCCGAGGAGCTGACCCGCGCCGCCGACCTCGCCGCCCGCCCGGTCAGTTGGTTCGCCACCCGCGCCGAGGCGGCGCGCCGCTACCTGCGTGTCTCCGGGCTTGTCGGCCTGGTCCCACCGGACCACCCGGTGGTGGACGCGGGGCTGCGTCAGGTCGACGGCCGGTGGCGTCTCGCCATGGACCCGACCGCCTTCGCCGTCGGCGAGCCCGACCTGGCCGGGCTGCTGGCGGCGACCGACGTGCCGGTGGTGCTGGCGCGCGGGGAGACCGACCCGATGGTCACCGACCAACAGCTCAAGGAGTACGGCGTACCTGTCGCCACGCTGCCCGGCCTCGGCCACAACGCGCACGTGGAGGACCCGGCCGCGGTGTTGGCGCTGCTCGACCCGTACCGCTGACCGGCTAGGCCGGTGCGGGCGCGGCAAGTGTCTCGGCGGGTGCCAGCTCCCGGCGGGCGGCGCTCAGGAACGCCTCGGCGTACGACTCGGCCGGGAAGTCTCCCAGGTAGCGGCGGCGGGTGGCCCACCGGGCCTCGGCCAACGGGTCGGTGTCCAGCAGCGCGGTCAGCACCTCGTCCACGTTGGACATGTCCCGGTGCAGCACGTAACCCGACCCGGCCAGCGGGAACCGCTCCACGAACCGGTCGCCCTCGCCACCCATGTCGGTGACGGCGTACGGCTTGCCGGAGTAGAGGAAGTCCGAGATCACGCCGGAGACGTCGGAGACCAGCGCGTCGGCGGCGTTGACGCACTCGGTCAGGCTCAGCTCCCGAGCCGCCGCCCCGACCACGTGCTGGCGGCCGGTGCGGGCCCGGTCGGCGACGAGCAGCTCGGTCAGGCGGCCCAGCTGACGGGCCGACGCCGGGTTCTGCGCGGTGTACGGGTGGGCCCGCAGGATCACCGTCGCGCCGCGCTCCAGCAGCCCGCGCAGCAGCTTCTCGGCCACCGGCAGCGAGCAGTAGTCGGCGTCGGCGTGGTGCCCGGTCCAGGTGGGGGTGTAGAGCACCGTCGGGTGCGCCAACCCGCGCGCGGGCTCCGGGCGTACCTCGATCGACTCGACCTGTGGGCGGCCCACCACCACGAACTTGTCCGCAGGGATCTGCACCCCGGCGCGGGCGTACCTGTCGATCGCCGCCTGCCCGGCCACGAAGATCCGGTCGAAGATCCCCGACACCGGGTTGGCGCTCGGTGCCTTGTCGCTGTCGCCGTGGTGCAACTGCACGTGGGTCAGCTGGGTGAAGCGGACGCAGTGGCTGTTCTTCGCCCCGTGGTTGACGTAGAACGCCGCCCGCAGGCTCGGCACCAACGCCTCGTCCATCGCCCGCAGGGTGGGGCAGTAGACCACCGGGGCGTCGGTGGCCGCCGCGATCGGGGCCAGGAACTCCGGTTCACGAACCATGACCAGGAACGGCCGGCCGATCCGCTCCAGGTACGGCAGCCACATGGTGACCTGGTACTCCGACCCGGGGGGCGCGGAGAAGTAGAGCAGGAACTCCGGTTGGTGCCGACGCAGCGCAGCGGCCACCGTGCCGCCACCGGCCCCCGGCCGGAACCGCCGCCGGGCCAGGTCCAGTGCGACCGCTCCGGCGCCCACCCCGACCAGCAGGCTCGCGGCGAGCGCCACACCGGCTGGCAGGGCGAGCGCGGCGGCGAGCGCCAGGACGGCGAGCAGCCCGAGCAGAGCCGTGTCGAGCCGGTCGGCGATCAGCGGCGTCCAGGCGCGTACCGGCAGGTTGGCCGCCCGGATCTCCAGACCTCCGGCGGTGCGCAGCGGCCCCACCAGCAGCACCAGCCCCAGCAGGACCAGCCCGGTGGCGACGAGCGCGAGGTCGAGCCCGTCGTCGAGCCGCCGGGAGTAGCCGACCAGGACTGCGGCGGCGACCAACGTGGTCTCCGCCACGAGGTCGGCGCCGGGTCGGATCCGCTGCTCGGCGGCCGAGGCGGCAAGCGCGGCGACGGCGAGCGCCAGCCCCCAGCCGGTGGCGCCGGTGAGCGCCAGCACGACGAAGGCCAGCACGGCCAACCCGGTGGTCAGGCACCGGGCGGCCAGCTTTCGGACCAGGTCGCCGCGCATGTCGCTCCGTTCGTGGTTCCGCAGCCGTCGGCGTCAGTTCGGGGACGAGGCGCCGGCCGGCGTCTCGGCCCGGTCCGACCCGGCCTGCGCCGGCACGGTCGGCGTGGGCCCGTCGCCGGGTGCCCGGCGTACGTCGATCACCTGACCGGTCAGGTCGGAGATCAGCACGTCGAGCGACGACTGGGCGACGGCCTCCGCGGCGAGCAGGGTGTGCTCCGGCTCCTCGCCGAAGGCCCGCGTCCGCATCGGGGTGGCGGTGCGCTCCGGGTTGATGCAGTTGACGCGGACGCCGACGTCGGCCCACTCGTCGGCGAGCGCCTGGGTGAGGTTGACCAGGGCGGCCTTGGTGGCCGAGTAGAGCGCGTAGCGGGCCCGGCCCCGGGTGTAGGAGCTGGAGGTGTAGAGCAGCAACTGGCCCTTGGTCTGTTGCAGGTAGGGCAGGGCCTGGCGGGCGATGGTCACCGGGCCGACGAAGTTGACCTGGAGCACCCGGGCCATGGTCTCCTCGTCCATCTCGGCGAGGGCGCCCCGCTCCAGGACGCCGGCGGTGACCACCACGTGGTCGATCCGGCCGGTGGCCTCGAACGCGGTCGTCAGCGCCGCCTCGACGTCCTCGGCCCGCTCCACGTGGGTGCCCGTGCTGGAACGGCTGAACGGGAAGACCTGCGCGCCGTAGCGGCGAGCCAGCTCGGTCAACTCGTGGCCGATGCCGTAGCTGCCGCCGAACACCACGATGGTGCGGCCGGTCAGCTCCTCGCTGTAGCTGCGGTGGTCGGTCAGCCGGGGGGCCTGCGCCGCGGCGAGCTGGAAGAGCTTGTCCGCCAGGTGCACGTCGACCGGGTGGGTGACCTTGATGTTCTCGTCCGACCCGTCGATCACCTTGATCGGGGTGCCGGGCAGGTAGCGCAGCACCACGCCGCAGTCGTCGGTGGCGGCGAAGTCCGGGTCGTCCTCGGCGATCCGGTACGCCGCCCGGATCGTGGGGGAGCGGAACGCCTGCGGGGTCTGGCCCCGGCGCAGCCGGGAGCGCACCGGGATGTCGGTGATGCAGTCGTTCTCGTCGACCTGGATGATCGTGTCGGCGGAGGGGATGGCCACGTCCACGGCGTCGTAGCTCCAGAGCGCGTTGACGCACTCGCGCACGATCCGGCCGCTGAGCAGCGGGCGCACCGCGTCGTGGAAGAGGATGTTGCAGTCCTGCGGGCCCACCGCGTCGAGCGCGATCCGGGTGGTGGCGTTGCGGGTGTCGCCGCCCTCGATCACCTTGGTGACCTTGCGCAGGCCGGCCTTCTCGACGATCTGCCGGGCGTCCTCGACGTGGCCGGTGGCCATCAGCACGATGATCTCGTCGATCTCCGGCGCCGCCTCGAAGACCGCCAGGGTGTGCTCGATGATCGGCTTACCGGCGATCTTGAGCAACTGCTTCGGGATGCCGAGACCCAGCCGGGTCCCGGTGCCTCCGGCCAGAACCACCGCCACTGTCCGCGAGGGCCGCCACGGCGTCTGGGTCTCCGCTTCGGCGTCCGGGCCAGTGGTCTGGTCCTGCGTCATTGCCGGATCCTCACTCTCAGGGATGCGTTAACGGAAGGTTCCGCCCGAGCGGCGACGGAATGAACCTTAACGCGCGGACCGCGCCGCCCCAACGCGGGCGACGCGGTCCTCAGGTGCCGTGTCGATGCCGGACGTTCGCCGGAACTCTACTTGCTGTTCGCGTACGCCTCATAAGCCCGGATGACCTCGTCGGTCGGGCCGTCCATCCGGATGAGGCCCGATTCCAGCCAGATCGTCCGTTCGCAGGTGTCCCGTACGGAGGAGAGCTGGTGGCTGACCAGGAACACCGTGCCGGCGCCCTCGCGCAGCTCCCGTACCCGCTGCTCGCTGCGCTTGCGGAAGCCCTTGTCGCCGGTGGCGAGCGCCTCGTCGATGAGCAGCACGTCGTGCTTCTTGGCGGCGGCGATGGAGAAGCGCAGCCGGGCGGCCATGCCGGACGAGTACGTGCGCATCGGCAGGCTGGCGAAGTCACCCCGCTCGTTGATCCCGGAGAAGTCGATGATGCCCGCGGCCTGCTTGGCCACGTCATCGGGGTGCATGCCCATGGCCAGGCACCCGAGCACGACGTTGCGCTCCCCGGAGAGGTCGTTGAGCAGGGCGGCGTTGACGCCCAGCAGCGACGGCTGCCCCTGGGTGTGGATGGCACCCCGGTTGACCGGGAGCAGGCCGGCGATGGCCCGCAGGATCGTGGACTTGCCCGAACCGTTGCTGCCGATCAGCCCGATCGCCTCGCCCCGGTACGCGGTGAAGGAGACACCCTTGACCGCGTGCACCTCCCGGACGTTCGGCGCGTGGGTGCGCTTGACCAGCCGGCGCAGCGCCGCCACCGGCGTGGTGCCACCCGAGGCGCCCTGGTGGACCCGGTAGATGATGTGCGCGTCGTCCACGACCACGGTCGGGATGCGCTCCTGCGTCCGGGTCATCGTCGCGCTCGCCTCGATGGGGGCGTCGAAGTGCTCAACCACGGCCGTACTCCTGTTCGCCGCGCCAGAAGTAGATGAAACCGCCGATGCCGGCCACCAGCGCCCAACCGGCGCCGACCAGCCAGAGCTGGGTCAGCGACTCGTTGAGCAGCGGTGCCTCCTCGAGCAGCGCGTACCGCGCCAACTCGATGTAGACCAGCAGGGGGTTGAACTGCACGAGGGTCGTCGCCCAGCCGGGCAGCCGCTCGAAGAGGCTGACGCTGTAGAGCACACCGGAGCCGTACATCCAGGTGCGCATGATGAACGGCATGACCTGCTTCAGGTCGCTCGACTTGGAGCCCAGCCGGGCCACCAGCAGCACCACGCCGGCGTTGAACACCGCCTGCAGCAGCAGGGCCGGCACCAGCAGCAGCCACTCCCAGGTGAGCGGCTCGCCGGTGACCAGCACGATGCCGACGAGCACCACCATCGAGGCCAGTAGTTGCTGGAACTGGGTGATCGTGGTGGACAGCGGCAGGCTGGCCCGGGGGAAGTGCAGCGCCCGGATCAGCCCCAGGTTGCTGCTTATCGACTGGGTGCCGGCCAGGACCGCGCTCTGGGTGAAGTTGAAGATGAACAGCCCGGTGGTCAGGTAGGCGATGAAGTTCGGGATCTCGTTCTGCGCCAGCACCACCCCGAAGATCAGGTAGTAGACGGCCGCGTTGGTCAGCGGGGTGAGCACCTGCCAGAGCTGACCCAGCTTGGCGTTGCTGTACGAGGCGACGAGCTTGGCGTTGGCGTACGCGGCGATGAAGTGCCGGTAGGCCCATAGTCGGCGGCTGTACTCGACGAGGCTGGGGCGCTCACCGGCGACCCGGAGCCCGTGCCGAGCGGCCAGCTGCGCCTGGGTCAGGCCCGTGTCGGGGTCGACCAGCGCGGTGGTGGCCATGGAAATGGCGCTCCGATCTTTCGTGCAGACGGGGGTTGCTCGCGACGATCGAATCCTAGTGGGACGTGTGCGCGGGGCGCCGCCTCGTCGCTGCGAGGACAGTAGTCCGAAACACGTCGGGACGCAACCGTACCGTCGTTGCGCTACGCTGTCCGGCGTGACCTGCGATAAGAGCCCTCGATGACCACCGAGAAGAGGCGGGCGCCAGCCGGCGCGGCGGTGCTTCGCGACGAGATCACCACGGCGATCCGCCGCGCGCTGATGCAGGAGCTCGCCGCGGTCGGCTACGGCCGGCTCTCCATCGAGGCGGTGGCCCGGCGGGCCGGCGTCAGCAAGACGGCGATCTACCGCCGGTGGAGCTCGAAGCTCGACCTGGTGCTGGAGATCGTCGCCGCCACCGCGCACCGCAAGCTCCCCGCCCTGGACACCGGCACCCTGCGCGGTGACCTCGCGCTGCTGTTCCAGGCGGTGGCCCACGCGCTCCGGCACCCACTGGCGTCGCAGATCATCCCGGACCTGCTTGCCGAAGCCGCCCGCAACCCGAGCATCGACACGACCCTGCGTCAGGTGCTGCACGTCCGGCAGCAGGAGATCGGCGGTCGCCTGGTCACCCGTGCCGTGCAGCGCGGCGAGCTGCCCGCCGACACCGAGGTGGACGCGGCAGTCGACCTCATCGTGGGTCCGCTCTACTGGCGGTTGGCCATCGCCCGGCTTCCGCTCACCGACGGTTACCTCGACAACCTGGTCGAATCCGTGGCGGCCGGGCTGGGCGCCGACAGCGTGCTGCCCCGTCCCCGGACCGCCCCGGTGTCGGGTTGACCGGCACCCGGACACACGACCGTCGGTAGCAGCGGCTACCCCGCCCGACTCCGCTACGCTGCCCCCTTGACACCCGGCCGTCACCGTGCCGACGCCCCTCATCCGCCTGACGAGTAAGGACGCCCGTGGCCAACGTCGACAGCATCGCCGTAGCGCCCGCCGAACCGGACCCGACGGCGCGGACCGGGCCGGCACCCCGACCCGCTGACCCTCGCGCGGGGCTGTCCCGGGTGCGCGCGCTCGTGGCCGTCGCTCCGGCGCTGCTCACCGATGGCGCCGTGATCGCGTTCGCGCTCTTCACCGTGCTCTACCACCTGGCCTTCCTCGGTGACCTGCGTCCGTCGGTGACCTTCCGGATCTGGCTGGTGGCCTGTGTGGTGCTCGCGGTCGTGGCCGTGCTGCGCGCCCGCCGCCGCGCCGGCACCGACAGCACCCCGGTCGACAGCGCGCCGACGGTTCCCGAGGAGCCGGTCGACGCACGGCCGGCCGCCGACCGCCGCCTGCTGGTCGGGGTCCTGGTCGCCGCCGCCGTGGCCGCCGTCTCCGCGGGTGTGGCCGGCACCAGCGACAGCGTCCCCTGGTGGATCCCGGCCGTGTCCGGCCTGGTCGCGGCCGTCGGTGGGCTCCTGCTGGTACGCCAGGCCTGGTTGAGCGGCCCGGCGCCCAGCCCGGCCGTCCCGGCGCCCACCGCGGCGCAGTCGGCGTACGCGCTTGTCGTCTCGGTCCTGGTCGGCATCTCCTCGTTGTTCCTGGCCCGCAACACCCCGGACGACGTCTACTACGTCGGCAAGTCGGTGTGGATCGCCGAGCGTGACCTCATCCCGCTCAACGACTTCCTGTTCTCCGAGAACGTGCTGCCGGCCATGGGCTCCCAGCCGCCGATCCCGTCGATCGAGGTCTTCGACGGCGCGTTCGCGAACGTCGTCGGCATCCACGCCAGCTCGGCCCTCTGGTACGTGCTGCTGCCGATCATGGCGGTGCTCGCGGTGCTGGCGCTGTGGCGGCTGACGCACCGGTGGGCCCCGCGGCGTCAGGTGCTGGCCTTCACCGTGGCGGTCGCGTACCTCTACCTCGTGGCCGGCGGTGACGCCGCGCTGGGCACGTTCCACCTGCCCCGGATGCACGAGGGCAAGGGCATGTTCGTCTCGGCGGTCATCCCGCTGATGTGGCTCTACCTGACCGAGTGGTTCGACAACCGGTCGCGGCGCAGCCTGCTGCTCATCGTGGCGCTCTCCATCACCGCGATCGGGCTCACCAACACCGCGGCGATCATCCTGCCGATGCTCGTCGGCGCGGCCGGCTTCGCCATGCTGCTGGTCGGCAGGTGGAAGGCGGCGGTCGTCGCGGCGGTCGCCGCCCTCGCGTACCCGATCGGCTCGCTCGTGGTCTCCCGCCTGCTGCTCGGCGGGATGGCCGCGACCGGCGCGGACGACGCCTTCTTCGACGCGGCGTACACCTACAAGCGGACCCTGCTGTTCGGTGTGGTCGGTGTGATCAGCGGCCTGGCGCTGTGGTGCGGGGCGTTGCTCGCCCGTCGGCGCACGCCCGCGCTGCTCGCCGCCGGCGCCACCCTGGCGTTGAGTGTGTTGTTCGTGCCCGGCGTGCTCGAGGTGCTCAGCGCGTTGAGCGGCATCTCGGTGGTGCTCTGGCGCGTGCCGTGGCTGCTCGCCCTGCCGACGCTCATCGGCCTGCTCTGCACCGTGCGCGTACCGGCGCCGACCCCGGCCCTGCGCCGGGCGGCGTCCGGCGGGATCGCGGTGCTGTTGGTCGCCGCGTTCGCGCTGTTCGCCACCCCGATGTGGTCGGCGAAGAGCTGGGTCGAGGTGCACGACCGGCCCACCTGGAAGCTCCCGCAGCAGCGTCAGGCGATCGCCTTCTGGATCAAGGGTCTGGACCGCCCGGAGGGCCTGCTGCTCGCCCCGAAGACGATCATGCGCACCACGCCGATCGTCACCAGCGAGGTCCGGGTTGTCCTACCTCGCGACTTCTACCTCGTCGAGTACGACCTCAACTCCCAGTTCGCCAAGGACAGGTTGCTGCTCGCCGGCTTCGCCGACGGCGCCGAGAGCCCGGCACCGGCCGAGTTGACTGCGGCACTGGACCGCCTGGACGTGGGCACCATCTGCGTCTACAACGGCAACACGTACGCCCGCGACACCGCGCCCCAGCTGGGCTACCAGGAGTTCGCCAAGCGCAAGGCGCCCGGGGCGGTGACCTGCTTCCGGCGGGCCGGCTGAGTGTTGCGCCAGCACCGCGCGCCCGACCCCGTACCGGGGTCGGGCGCACCCCACTGCGGAACTTTGCCCGAAATGGTGCCGGATACCCGAGCGACACCGAGCTGTCCCCTCGCGTTAAGGTCGCAGTCACACGCAGCCGGCCGCTCCTGAGCCGCTGCGCGACGGGGGAGTGACGTCGGTCCATCACGGGCACCGCCCGCAACGAAATCTCGTAGGGAGCGAACTCGTTTGTTCGGCACGTTGACAGGACGCCTCGGAGTGGCCGCCCAGAGTGCGCTACTGGTACTGGCCTATCTGGTCATGCTCGTCGGCGGCGCATTCGGTTGGATCGGCCTGTTCGCCGTCGCCGGGTTGGCCGCCATCATCGGCGAGTTCGTCGTCGCCCGCTGGTCACCGCCGTCGCTGCTGCTGTTGGAGAAGGTGGGCCTGCACTGGTCGTACCGACAGCTGACCCGGGACCTCGCCGCCGTCCTGCTAGTCGCCGCCGAGGTGCGGCTCAGCGGCGGCGAGCTGACCCTGCTGCTCGTGCTGCCGGCCGTGGTGTGGGTCGTGTCGGTCTTCGCCGGTGCGCTGTCCACCATGATCGATCGTCGTAACCCGATCTCCGCCATGGTGCGCAACATCGAGCTGGGTCCACTGTCCAGCGCCCCCCAGCCGCCCGCCTGGGCGGCCGCGGTCGCCGGCGACCGGATGCCCCTGCTCAACCTGCTGCTGGTGCCGGCCGCCGTGGCCGCCGCCGTGCAGCACGACCCGACGCCGTTCTTCGCGTCCGGCGCGGTGGCGGCCGTCGCGACAGGTCTGGTGGGCGCCATCATCGCGCTGACCTGGCTCCGCGGTCGCGGCTCCGGGCAGGGCCCGCTGCTGCCGGCGGTCCAGCGGTGGCTCGACACCTACCGGCCGGAGGTGGCGCTCTACTTCGCCGGCCCGGCCAAGGACGTCTACCAGGCGAACATGTGGCTCGCCCCGACCGAGGCGCTGAACCAGCGCGCGGTGGTGCTGATGCGCAGCCGCGAGGCGTTCCTGGAGTTGGCCGACACCCGGCTGCCGGTGATCTGCGTACCGGCCGGGGTCGACTTCATGAACCTCGACCTCGGCGGCATTCGCGCGGCGCTCTACTCCGCGAACGTCGGCGCGAACATCCACATGCTCCGCGAGCCGGGTACGACGCACGTCTTCGTCGGGCACGGCGACAGCGACAAGCAGGCAAGCGTCAACCCCTACAGCAAGGTGTACGACGAGGTCTGGGTCGCCGGCCTGGCCGGTCGGGAGCGCTACGCGCGGGCCGGCGTGGGGGTGCTCGACTCGGACATCGTCGAGATCGGTCGGCCGCAGCTCGCCGGGGTGCACACCTTCGGCGCCGAGTCGGTGGACCGGCCGTTCACCGTGCTCTACGCGCCCACCTGGGAGGGCTGGCTCGACGACGACCCGTACCACACGTCGCTGGTGCTGATGGGTGAGCGGATCGTCAAGGGGCTGCTCGCCACCACCCCCCGGCTCCGCCTCATCTACAAGCCGCACCCGCTGACCGGGTCGCGGTCCAAGGCGGCGAAGGCCGTGCACGAGCGGATCGTCGCGGCGATCCGGGCTGCCGGGGGCGACCCGGACGCGTCCTCGCTCGACGGCACCGCGCATGTGGTGGTGACCGGCCGTACGCCCGGGTTGTTCGACTGTTTCAACCAGACCGACCTGCTGATCAGCGACGTGTCCAGTGTGGTGTCCGACTTCGTGCAGAGCCAGCGGCCGTACGTGGTGGCCAACCCGGCCGGCCTCTCCGAGGACGACTTCCGCCGCGAGTACCCGACGGCGCGGGCCGCGTACCTGCTCTCCAAGGACTGCGGCGAGCTGGAGAAGGTCGTGGCTGTCACCCGGGCCGGTGACGATCCGATGACCGAGGCCCGTCGGGAGCTGAAGACCTACCTGCTCGGCCCCGCCGAGTCGAACCCGATGGACCGGTTCCAGGAGGAGATCAGCCGCCTCTGCCGCTGAGCCCGCGTACACCCGGCGCGCCCGGTCCGAGACATCTCGGGCCGGGCGCGTCCGTGTCAGCCCAGCAGGGCGGCGACCGCGTCGGCGGCCGGGATGTCCGCCGGCAACGCCCGCGCCGCCACCACCGCCGCGACCGGCAGCGGGCCGTACACGTGCGGGAAGAGCTGCCCACCGCGCGACGGCTCCCACCGCAGCGCGTCACCCAGTCGTTCCTCCTCGACGCTGAGCAGGGTCAACCCGGTCATCCCGGTGAAGTGTCGCCGGGCCGTCTCCACCACCTGGTCGCCGCCGGAGAGGTGGATGAAGCCGTCCTGTCGGTCCACCGCGGAACCGGCGAAGGCACCGGCGGCGAGAGCGTCGTCCCATTCCGCGCTCGACAGCAGTTTGTAGATCACCACAGCAGCGTACGGGCCTGCCGCCGGCACACTCGCCCGGTTTCGCCGGTACCGCCGCGCCCGTCGCCTCCCGCCGGGCATGCTCAGGTCAAGGGCCGCGGAGGGATGGGCGATGCAGAGCTACGACGATGACTGGACCGACAGCCAGCGCGCGCTGTACGACGAGTGCTACCGGGCCGGCGGCGAGTGGGCCGAGGACCCGGACACTCCGTCCGACGACGTACAGCACGTGATCAACCTGGCCGAGGCGGACGACGACGCCTTCCAGGATGCCGAGATCGACTTTCCGCCCCTTGTCGACGCGGTCACCCAGGCCGGCGGGGTCACCGTCACCAGCGTGCCGGCAAGCCACGAGGACCCCGGTTTCCGGGGGTTCACCGACGGCGTCCGGGACGCCACCGCCGACGACGTCTTCGGCCTCTAGGGCGTGTAACCCGCCCGTCGCGGGCGGGCGGCCTCCCGGTCCGCGCGCGCTTCTGCCACCATTCGCAGAACAGCGCTGCGACGGACGGGGGCACGGGTGCGGATCCTGCTGGTGGAGGACGACCGCCGGGTCGCCGCTGCGCTGTCCTCCGCCCTCACCCGCCGGGGGTACGAGGTCGAGCACGCGGCCACCGTCGCCGCCGCGCTCTCCGCCGCCCCGTGCGACCTGGTGCTGCTCGACCTGACCCTGCCCGACGGGGACGGCACCGACCTGTGCCGGGAGCTGCGACGACGCAGCAGCCAACTCGGCATCATCGCGGTGACCGCCCGGGGTGAGGAACGCGACCGGGTGCTGGGCCTGCGCCTCGGCGCGGACGACTACGTGGTCAAGCCGTTCTCGATGGTGGAGTTGCAGGCCCGGATCGAGGCGGTGCTGCGCCGCGCCGCGAACGCCGCGCCCGAGCGGCACCTCATCGAGGCCGGGTCGGTCCGCATCGACGTGGCCGCGCGAACGGTGACCGTGGACGGCCGCCCCGTCACGTTGACCCGCAAGGAGTTCGACGTGCTCCTCTCGCTGGCCCGCCAGCCCGGGGTGGCGGTGCCCCGCGACCGGATCCTGCTCGACGCCTGGGGCACCACCTGGGCCGACCGGCACACGGTCGAGGTGCACGTCGGGTCGCTGCGCGGCAAGCTCGGCGACGCCAGCCTGGTGGAGACCGTACGCGGCGTCGGCTACCGGCTCCGCGACGCGTGAGGAGCTGACGTGCGCCGCCGCCTGGTGATCAGCTATCTGCTGCTGATGGTCCTCGTCCTCATCGCGTTGGAGACCCCGCTGGCCGCCACCATGGCCAGCCGCGAGACCGAACGGGTCCGCGCCGACCGGCTCGCCGACGCCACGCGATTCGCCTCGCTTGCCGGGCCGGCGCTTCGCGACGGTGGGCCGGGCCCGATCGAGTCGGAGCTGAGCAGCTACGACGACCTGTACGCGATCGGCGCCGCGATCGTCGACCGGGACCGGAACACCCCGGTCTCGTCGCCGAGGTGGCGGCCCAGCCCGGGGACCGCGGCGGTGTTGGACGTCGCGCTGTCCGGGCAGCAGACAAGTGCCCCCGAGTCGGTCTGGCCCTGGACGACCGACCCGGTGGTGGTGGCGGTGCCGATCAACGACGGAGGTGAGGTACTCGGCGCGGTGGTGATCGTGACCCCGGCCGGCCCGATCCGCCGAGCTGTCGTCTCGTGGTGGTTGCTGCTCGCCCTTGCCGGCATGCTCGCCGTGCTGGCCTGCGTGCTCACCGCGTTCGGGCTGGCCGGGTGGGTGCTGCGGCCGGTCACCGAACTGGACGCGGTCACCCACGAGATCGCCGAGGGCGACCGGGGCGCCCGGGTGCTGCACCGGCTGGGGCCGCCGGAGCTGCGCCGCCTCGCGGCCAGCTTCAACCACATGGCCGACGTGGTGTCCGACGTGATGGACCGGCAGCGCGCCTTCGTCGCGCACGCCAGCCACCAACTGCGCAACCCGCTCACCGCGCTGCGACTGCGGGTGGAGGAGTTGGGGCCCAGCCTCACCGACCCGGACGGCCGGTCCGAGCACCGGTTGGCCCTGGAGGAGACCGACCGGCTCGCGCTGGTGCTCGACGCGCTGCTCACCCTCGCCCGCGCCGAACGGGAGGAGAACGAGCGCGTCACCGTGGACGCCGCCGCGGTGGCCGCCTCCCGGGTGGCCGCGTGGGCGCCGTTGGCCCGACACCGGTCGGTCGCGTTGCGGCTGGCCACGACCGACGCCCCGGCGTACGCCCAAACCGTGCCGACCGCCGTCGACCAGGCGCTGGATGCGCTCATCGACAACGCGGTGAAGTTCAGCGGGGCGGGTGGCGCGGTGACGGTGACGGTGGCCCGCCGCGACGGCGGGGTGGCGCTGGAGGTGCGCGACTCCGGCCCCGGCATGACCGAGAGTCAGCTCGGCCAGGCGACCGAGCGGTTCTGGCGGGCCCCGGACGCGCAGAACGTGGACGGCGCGGGGCTGGGCCTGACCATCGCCGCCGTGCTTGTCGACGCGTCGGACGGGCGGCTCACCATGCGTCCGGGGGAGTCGCGGGGGCTGGTCGCCGCCCTGTGGTTCCCGACGCCACCCCTCCCGACGGAGTCGGCGGAGGAGGAACCGGCCGCCGAGCTACGGCCCTCCCCGGCGCGGTGAGGCCCGGCCGTCAGGGTTTGGTGTCGCGGTACCAGGCGGCGGCGCCCGGGTGCAGCGACAGCGGCGCGGTGACGATCGCCGAGCGGGGGCTCATCCGTCCCGCCGCCGGGTGGGCGGCGGCCAACTCCGCCCGGCGCTCCATCAGCAGCCGGGTCACCTCACGGACCAGCGGCTCCGGCAGGTCGGCCCGGACGATCAGGTAGTTCGGGTCGGCCACCGTGGTCACCGCGTCCACCCCGTAGACCGAGCGGGGAATGTCCCGGGAGACGTAGACCTGGCCGAACCGCGAGCGCAGCGGCTCGGTCCACTCGCTGAGGTCCACGATCCGGATGGCGCTGGCTCTGGCCAACTCCTCGATGCCCCGGACCGGTAACCCGCCGGAGAAGAAGAACGCGTCGATCCGCCCCGAGCGCAGCGCCGTCACCGAGTCGTCCAGGCCGAGGCGTTCCCGGCGCACCCCGTCGCCACCGAGGCGGGCCACCTCCAGCAGCCGGGTCGCGGTGATCTCGGTGCCCGAGCCGGCCGCGCCGACGGAGACCCGCCGGCCACGCAGGTCGGCGACCGTGCGGACCGGGCCGCCGCTTGTGGTGACCAGGTGCAGTTGGTCGTCGTACACCCGGGCGACGGCATCGACAGTGGGGCTCCCCGCCGCGCTTGTGGGCAGCACGTCGGCCTGGGTGAAACCCAGCTCCGCCCCGCCGGAGCCGACGAGTTGGACGTTCTCCGCGGAGGCGGCGGTGATCACCACGCTCGCCCGGACGTCGGGGAGTTCCCGGTTGAGGATGGTCGCCAGGGACTGCCCGAAGGCGTAGTAGACGGCGGTGGGGCTGCCGGTGGCGATCCGGATCGACGTCGGCTCCGTCGGGGCGTCCCGGCAGCTGGCGATGGCCAGATTCGCGATCAGCAGCACCGTCGACAGGGCGGCCAGGCCGGCGCGGCTGGACGAGGTACGACTCACGCGCTGCACTGTGCGCCGTCGGGCGGGTGCGCGCAAGCCCGTAACGTGCCGGACGGTCGGGACCCGATCAGCAGGCCGCGCGGCCTGCGGGCAGCACGTCCGCGCCCCGCGCCGACGCCGGGGTCGTCCCGCGCGCCGGCTCCAACGCCGCGCTGCGCAGGATCCGCTGCCGGTCCGGGCCGTCGGCCACGCTGACCAGGAAGCAGCCGGTGCCCGGGTGGAGCCGGGCCGGCACGTCGAGCACGGCCGCGCCCCGGATCAGCACCGCGGCCAACTCGCGGTCGGTGAGCCGTACTCCGAGGATGTGCCGGCGGACGTGTCGCCCGGCGGCCAGCAGCGCCGAGCGCCAGGCCGCCTCCGCCAGCCGGGTCACCAACCGCCGGCGGGCCGGCGACGCGCCGGGCAGCGGCCCGCCGAGCAGCTCGCGCCGCCCCTGCCGCCAGCCCGCGTCCACCATCCGGGTGTACGCGCCCTGGTGCTCCCATGGCACCCACAGTCGGTGCAGCTCGTAGCGGCGGCGCAGACCACCGACGGCCACCTCGTGGGTGACCGGGATGTCCAGCCGGGCCAACAGTTGCCGCATCCGCTGCGCGGCGTCCTCCCGGTTGAACTCCACCGCGGGGGTGTGCTCGGCGCGGACCGCGCTCGGGCGGGCGGTGGTCGGCGGCGGGGTGCACCGCAGCAGGCAGGCAGCCTCGAACGCGTCGCCAAGCGTCAACCAGCCCAGCGGGGACGGGGGCGTCGGGGAGTGGGGCCGGTCGAGCAGGGCGGGTTCGCGGGTCAACGGAGGCTCCCTTGTCGGAGTCTGGGTTGCCTTACCGTGGCCCCTGCCACGCCGTTACGGAACGGCTCCGGCCCAGCCTTGAGCAAATCTTGCGGCTGGCGGCCCCGTCACAGCTCGGTGACCACCAGATCCACCTGCCGCGCCCGGCCCGCAGCGGTGGCCTGCTCCAGCACGGTGTGCTTCAACTCCCGCAGGGTGCCGACCAACTCCGCGGCGGTGCGCGGCCGGGCGCCGGCGACGAGCAGGTCACGGACCAGCCGCCCCTTGGTCGCCTTGTTGAAGTGGCTGACCACCGACCGGACCGGCACGCCGTCCACCTCCCGCTCGTGCAGCACCCGGACGGTCACGGTCCGCTCGGCCACCTCGCCGCGCGGCGTCCAGGTGGCGGCGTACGCGCCGGAGCGCAGGTCCAGCACCGGGCCGCGCCCGGCGGCGGCGTCCACCGCCGGCGTCAGCTCCCTGCGCCAGTACGTCGACAGCGCCCCGACGTCGGGCAGGCGCGCGGCGATCGGGCAGCGGTACGGCGGGATCCGGTCGGCCAGCCGGACGGCGCCCCACAGCCCGGAGCTGATCAGGATCGACCGGCGGGCCGCCCGTTGCGCCGTGGCCGGCAACGAGGCCAGGTCCAGCGCCTCGTAGAGCACCCCGGTGTAGAGCCGCTCCGCCGGCGCGGTGGCGGCCTCCCGTAGTCGGGCGTTGCGCCGCAGCTCGCCGCGCTGACCCTCGCTGAGGCCGAGCGCCGCCCGGGCGGCCTCCTGATCCGGCCCGGCGCTCACCGCCACCAGGGCGTCCAGCACCCGTTCCCGGGCCGGGTTCAGCTCAGGCAGCGAGAGCCGGTCCGGGGCCCACCGCCGTCCGGTGCCGGCGTCGGCCTTCCCCTCCGAGGGCGGCAGCAGGATGAGCATGGTTCTCCTCGACGGGCGTAACGGCGGCACCCCACGCGCCGGCCCGGCCAGCGTACGACCAACCACTACCGCCAGGGCCGCACCGGGGTGTCGGGGTGGTACACGCGATAGCCGCCGACCTCCCGCACCAGCGCCGCGTCGGCCCGGTCGGCGAGCAACCCGCGCAGCCGCCGGTCCATCGGCGAGTCGACCTCCACCACGTAGCCCGGCCGCTCGGCCCGCCCCACCTGTCGCCAGTACGGCCGGTAGCGGTTCTGCCCCGGGGTCAGCGCGTTGTCGAGCACCCCGCAGACCACGTCCTCGTCCGTGTTGAAGATCAACCGGTTGCAGGTCCAGTAGTCCCCGTACACCTCGTGGGGTCCGTCGGCGCGTAGCGCGGCGGCCAGCTCCCGGGCCTGGCGTTCCTCGGTCCGCGACGCCGCCGTGCCGGTGGCCGCGAAGAGCACGGTGGTCACCAGCGTGGTCACCGTCAACGCGGCCAGCACGGCGGTGGAGAGCGCGCCGGTGAACCGCCCGAGCACGCTGCTGGTGCCCCGCCAGGCGGTAAGCGCCGCCACCCAGAGCGGCCAGAGCACCGCCGGCAGCGACAGTTGCAGCACCGACAGGTAGCGGGCGTTGTCCAGCGGGCTTGTCGCGGCGAGCGGGCTGCGCACGTACGACAGCAGGGTCAACGCCGCACCGGCGACGAGCGCGAGCTGCACGACCGGCCCGACCCGCTCCCCGCGCGACGCCCCGGCGTGCCGGTAGGCGAGCACCGCGAGCGCCGCGCCGGCCAGCAGCAGCACCGGGTAGAGCACACCGAACCACTGTTGCAAACGTCCGCAGCCGTCCACCGGGCAGAGCCCGTGCGCCAGCGGCACCCCCTCCAGCAGACCGCCCCGGATCCGGTCGGACCACGGCGGCTGTGGCCCGGCCTTCGTGCTGACCTCCCGGAACACCGACAGCGAGTCCTCACCGGGCCCGGCCCGCAGGTTGTCCACGATCATCGGGGCCACGCCGACGACGACCCCCGCCGCCAGCAGCAGCCCGGACCAGCCGAACAGCTCCCGCCGTACCGCCCAGACCAGAGCCAGCCCGGCCACCGCGAGGTACGGCAGGATCAGCCAGTCCGACCAGACGGACACCCCGACGAGCAGCCCGAACAGGCCGATCGCGAGCGCGCGGCGGTGGATCGTGCCGACCGCCAACCCCACGGTGATCAGCAGCATCAGCAGCACCGCCGGCTTCACCTCCGGCCGCCCGCCGACGACGGTGAGCTGGTCACGCACCACCCGCTCCGGCCCGAGCGCGAGCAGACCCACCACGAAGGTGGCGAACCACGGGGTGCCGAGCCGGCGGGTCAACCTGTGGATCAGATAGAGGAAGAGCGCGTAGAGCGCGAGCATCGGCAGCCGCAGCACCGGCCAGCTCGGCCCGAACACCGCCACCAGGGGAGCGGCCAGGTACGACTCCAACGTCCCCATGTAGTGCTGGCCGTAGAGGAAGACCGGGTGTTCCCGACCCTGCCCGATGTGCAGCGCGGCGAGGCCGAAGGTCGCCTCGTCGCTGTTCGACACCGGCACCGTGAAGAGCGTGAGGATCAGCCGGTAGACGACACCGGCGAGCCCGAACAGCAGCGCGACGAGCGCCGGCCGGTCGAGTCGCGGACGCCATCGCCCGCGGTGCTGCTGTGCATGCGACACGACCAACGCCCCCGTCGTCGTCCCGAGGGGAGTGTTTCACGTTCGGCCGGGCCGCCGGGGTGGATCGGCGCAGCCGGGGTCGGCTCGCATGGCCGCGGCTGTCGACGTGTGGCAGGGTTGGCCCGTGCCACCCACTCCCGCCGGCCAGCTGGCCGTTCCGAACCTGCACCGGGCAGCGCGGATCGAGGACGCCGTGCACCAGCTCGTCGAGCGTCGACTGCGGCGCACCGGCTGGCGGATCAACATCGTCGCGTACACCGGCTACGGCGCGCCGGGTTGGGTGCGGGTGATGTGCCGGGTGCTGCTGGGCCGTCCGGACACCCGCCAGCGGGGCCGGCTGGACAAGGTCCGCGGCTGGCGCAGCTTCACCACCCTGCCCGCCAAGCACGTCACCGTGACCATCGAGGCCGGCGGGGTCCGCCACGAGACGCGGGCCGACCGCAGCGGCTTCGTCGACACGCTCGTCGAGGCCGACCTGCCGCCCGGTTGGGGCACGGTCCGGCTCAGCGTCCCCGACGCCGAGCCGGTCGACGCGCCGGTGCGCATTCTCGACCCGGCCGTCACGTTCGGCATCCTCTCCGACATCGACGACACGGTGATGGTGACCGCGCTGCCCCGACCGCTGCTCGCCGCCTGGAACACGTTCGTGCTCGACGAGCACGCCCGCGCGGCCGTGCCCGGCATGGCGGTGCTCTACGAGCGCCTGGTCACCGCGCACCCCGGCGCGCCGGTCTTCTACCTCTCCACCGGCGCGTGGAACGTGGCGCCCACGTTGACCCGCTTCCTGTCCCGGCACCTCTACCCGGCCGGGCCGCTGCTGCTCACCGACTGGGGCCCGACCGCCGACCGCTGGTTCCGCAGCGGCATGGAACACAAGCGGTCCACCCTGGCCCGGCTGGCGAAGGAGTTCCCCGACGTGCGCTGGCTGCTCGTCGGCGACGACGGCCAGCACGACCAGGAGATCTACCGGGAGTTCGCCGCCGCCCACCCGGAGAACGTCGCCGGGGTGGCGATCCGCCGGCTCTCCCCGACCCAGTCGGTGCTGGCCGGCACCCTGCCCGCCCCGGCCGGCCGGCCGTCCTCGGGGCCGGTGGGGCAGAAGTGGCTCTCCGCTCCGGACGGCGCCGGCCTGTGGCAGTTGCTCCGCGACGCCGGCCTGGTCTGACCGCACCGCACACGCGAAACCCCGGGCACCGCGACTCGCGGTACCCGGGGTTCAGGTGTGCGTCGACTACATCAACGAGGGTGCGCCCCAGGTGACGGTGCCGGTGGCGCCGTTGCCCGGGTAGAGCGTCATGGTGCCGTTGCTCCTGCGACGGACCACCAGATCGACCTTTCCGTCGTTGGTGACGTCGCCGAGGCCGCTGATGTCGAAGTCGCGGCACAGACCGCAGACCAGGACGCGGGTCCCCCAGACCGGGGTGCCGCTTGCGGCGGTGTTGGGGTAGACCCACATGTCGCCGGTGCCGGCGTTGCGCATGACCAGATCCGGCTTGCCGTCGTTGTTGGCGTCCTCGATGTTGACGTTGTCGTACCCACCGCAGGAGGTGCAGAGCAGGATGCGGGTACCCCAGGTGACCGCACCGCCCGACGTGCCGTTACCCGGGTAGTAGTACATGTTCCCGGTGCTGGTCTCCCGGATGAACAGGTCGGTCTTGCCGTCCCGGTTCACGTCGGCGAGGTCGGACGTGGCGAAGTTGACGCAGCCACCGCAGACCAGCTGCCGGGTGCCCCAGATCGGATCTCCGCTGGCCACCGTGTTCGGGTAGACGTACATGTCACCGGTGCTGATCTGGCGCATGAAGAGGTCCAGCTTGCCGTCGTTGTTGGCGTCGGCGATGTTGAACGAGTCGTAGCCGCCGCACCGGCCGCACACCACCACGCCGGCGTCGAACGTCAACGTGCCGTCCAGGTTGGTGCCGCGACGCAGGAGCACGTCGCCGTTGCCCTGCTTGATCAGCATGTCGGTCCGGCCGTCACCGGTGACGTCGCGGATGTTCGGTGCGATCACCTGCTGGGCGTAGTTGCCCGGCGCGGTGGCCTCGGCCGGGTTCAGGGCCCGGTCCCAGTGCTGCACGTTGCTGACCTGGCCCGAGTAGTACGAACTCGGTGCGCCCTTGTAGCGGTAGTGACCGATGACGAACCGGCCGGTGCTGGGCCAGGACACGGCGGCGGGGTGCTGTGCCGTGCCGGCGAGGTTGTTGTTGACGTACAGGGCCATCGTGCTCGTGGTGGCGTTGTAGGTGGCCACCAGGTGCGTCCATACCCCGAGCTGCGCGTTCGGTGCGCTGATGGCCTGGTCGTACGACCAGGCGTCGCTGTCGGAGCGGGCCATCCCGAACCGCCAGGTGTTGTCGCTCTGCTCCTGCCAGAGGATGAACCGGGCCGAGCGCGACCCCTCCTCGGAGAGGATGATCTTGCCGGCGGTGGTCGGCTTCACCCAGACGGCGACGCTGAACGACTTCGTGGTGTCGATCAGAACGGGACTGGCGGCGCTGACCAGGCTGCCGGTGCCGTTGGCGTCCACGCCCGTGCCGGTGCTGTCGCTGTTGAGCCGCAGGTCCGGGCTGAAGAGGTCACCCTCGTGCCAGTAGGCGTTGCCGCTGCCGGTGAGGGTGCTGCCACCGGAGATGTCGGCCGCGGTCGCCGCCGTGGCACCCGCCCCGCCGTCGTCGAGCGGCCAGGTGTGCTTGGCGGTGACCAGACCCTGCGCCTGCTGGTTGGCGATGGTGGGAGTGCCGCCGAGGCCGCTCACCAGGTACGCCGTGGTCAGGCCGTTGGCGCCCACCGTCCACAGGTCGGGGGTGTCGTCGGAGTTGACGTCGGCGGCCCGCAGGCTGAGCGTGGCGCCGCGGTTCCAGTTGGTCGAGAGCGTGTACGGCGTGTAGGTGAGCTGGTTGGTGTCCTGGTTGTAGGCCAGGTTGGTCCAGAGGTGCAGCGCCCCGGTGCTGCTGTTCCACAGGAACATCGCGGTGCTGCCGTTGACCTGGGCGGTGGCGATGGTCCAGTTGTTCCAGTCCACACCGCCGGTCGGCGTCAGGTTCTGGGTGCTCGCGCTGTAGTAGTAGAGGCCGGGTGCGAAGGCCATCGGGTAGTAGTTGAGGAAGTAGCCGTTCGTGGCGTCACCGCTGGTGCCGATCAGGTCCGGCAGGGTGGACCCGGTGCCACGGCCGTCGCCGGCGTTCACCAACTGCAGTGGCGCGTTGCCGTTGCCGTCGAGCAACAGCTCGCCGGAGACGCTCACCTGGTTGTTGTACGGCTGGATGACCGAGCCGTCGCCACTGCCCCGCAGGATGGTGCCGTTGCCGGCGTTGGCGCCCGCCGTGTAGTAGACGAGCACGTCCTGCAGACCCGACCCGAAGAAGTGACCGGAGATGGCCTGGCCGCCGTTGAAGTCGGACGGGTCCTCGTTGCCGGTGACCCCGTTGCCCCGGGCTCCGATGTCGTTCACCGTGGTGCGTACCGCGCCGCTGTTCATACCCGTGCCGAGCCAGAGGCCGGAGGGCATCCCGTTGCGGGCGCCCACGGTCAGCAGGTCGGCGACGCCGTCACCGGTGAGGTCCGCGTCGGCAGCGATGTCGGCGGGGTCCGCGTTGAACGTGACGGTGGCGGTCTCGCCGAAGTTGCCACCCGCCGACAGGCTGGTCACCGCGAGCGTGTTGGTGAACCGGGTCGGCGTCGCGACGACGGTGGCAGCGCCGGCCGAGGCGGAGATGGTCACCGGGGGCAGGCCGTTGAGCTGGTAGCTGTAGCTGGTCGGCTGGGTGCCGGTGCTCGGCGGCGTGATGGCGAAACTGACCTCATCACCGATCTTCGGCTGGCCCTGCGGCTGGCCGATGTCCGGCGCGCCGGTCCGGGTGGGGTCGAAGGTGAAGTTGCAGGTCGCGGACCAGTCACTTGCCACCTGGAAGTCGGTCGCCTGGACCTTCCAGGAGAAGTTGGTGATCGCGCCACCGGCGGCGGCGCGCAGCGTGGCGGACGGCACGATCAACACGCCGGTGCTGCCCGAGGAGTACGTGAGCAGGTTCGGGTTGGACGACGCCAGGGCGGTCTGCGAGGAGTCGGCGGTCTTCCAGAGCTTGAAGCTCACCCCGAGGGTGCCGCCGTTGGGGTCGGACACCGGAGCGTAGAGGTAGACCGGGTTGTCGCCGATCGTCGAGCCACCGGCGCAGGCGGTCCGTGGCGAGGTGGTCATGCCGGTCGGCTTGTTCGGCTTGTGGTTGTAGAGGATCTCCAGCGTGGGGCTGGTCTCGAGGAACTCCTTCCAGGTCTCGTCGTCACTGCCTTCGTTCTCGCCGACCATCCGCAGGGTCCGGGTGGCGGTCCGGTTGTTCGTGATGTCGGTCGTGATCTGGCTGGTGATGTCGAAGCTGACGCCGGCAGCGGCGCAGCCGCTGTAGCCGTAGGCGAAGCTCGCCGACGCCGCGAGCCGCGTGTTGCTCTGCGTCTCCCAGAAGTTCCAGGTGGCGTTGGACTTGGTGAGCACCGTGTCCGGGGCGTATACGTTCACCTGCTTCGCCCTGCAGGACCACGAGCGCGTGTTGGTGATCTTGAAGATGGCGGACTTGACCGTCGCGTTCTTCAGGGCGCTGTAGGGCACCGGGAAGTTGATCAGCGTGTTCGAGCGTTGGCTGCCGGAGTTACCCACCTGCATCCGACCGATCGGGTCGGGGGTGTTGTTCCAGTAGTTGGTGGACTGGTGCTGGTAGGAGATGCTGGCCCAGCCGGACATCCGTGGGCCGGTGACGCTCCAGTTGAAGCTGGGGTCGATGTAGACCGGGTAGACGGTCGCGGCATCGGTGAGCAGCTTGCGGTCCGGCTTGAGGCCGAGCTTGCCGGGGGCGATGGCCACCCCGATGGCGGCCGTGCGCGCCGCGCGACCAGGAGCCGCGCTCGTCGACGCGGCGCCGCTGCGCGCGGTCGGTCCGCTGGTGCCACCCGCCGAGGAATCCCACATGAGCGGCGCGGGTGCGGTGATGACCGCGTCGCCGGAGCGGTCCTGCCCACTGATGTTCCCGGCCGCGTCGGCACCGAGCGTGAAGCCCTTGGCGGCGGTGGCCAGTTCGAGCGTCGCCAGCTTCGGGTTCGCTGCGGCCTTCGCGTCCTTGACCACGAACACGTGCGAGAAGCCACCCTGGGCGTTGACTGTCGCCGTCAGGTCCACACCGGGCAGCACCTCGGCGTACGTCGCGGTCGGACCGGCGAGCGTGGGCTTGGGCAGGGCGACGGGTGCGGTCAGGGTGAGCGAGCGGTCCCCGCTGACCAGGTGTGCCATCGGTCCGCTGCCACCACCGGAGAGCGTGACGTCATGCGTGGTGGTGGTCGTGGTGATGGTGCCGTCGGCCCGTCGGACCAGGGTGGGGTCGAGCTGCTTCCAGCTGTCGCCGACGCGCTTACGGTTCGGTACGGCGCTCTGGCTGAGCAGGAGCTGCCCGTCCGGCCGTGCGGTCAGGGTCTCCGTCGAGGTGCCGGCGGCGGTCGCCTCGACCTGCTTGCCGGTCCGCTTGGCCCGGGCCAGCGCCGCGTCCACCCCGAGCGGCCCGGCCGGCTCAACTGCGGGCTTCGGCTTCGCGGGAGCCGCGGCGGCGGCCGGAAGGGCCAGCGGTACGGCGGTCGCGGCGATGGCGACAGCGGCGACCGCACCCGATGCGACGGCGCGTACGCGCAGTCGTCTCTTGATCATATGAAGTTCTCCCCGTTGGTGAGTCGGACGCGTAGCCGCGCCCGATCGAGCGGCCACAGTGAAGCAGTCACGCCGGCCTACGGGAAGCGTTCGTTGTCACTCGATGCTGTCCTTTTGGCACTCAGTGAGACGGATTTGATGGCATCGGGGGCTGATCATCGTTATGACCCCGTGACCTTCGGCCGGGTTGGACATGAAACATTGTTCGCGCCACGGGGGTGCGCCTTCTATCACTCTGCGTGGCCTCCATCCCATCTCGCAGAGCTGAGGTATGCATGGCCGTCCACGGGGGATTACGCCTGCTCACACGTCCCAGACGTCTGGTCGCGGTTGTCGCGGCCGCGTCGCTCGCCGCCAGCCTGCTGTCGGGTGCGCCGGCGGTGGCGAAGCCGAAGGGGCCGGAGTTGGCGAAGGCGCCGGCGACGTCGCCGGGGCAGTCGGTCAAGGGTGTGAAGCCGTTGCCGACGAGGTTCGTGACGCCGCCGGATGACGCGAAGTCGACGTTCCGGCCGACGCGCACGGTGTGGCCGAAGGCGGCTTCGGCTGACGTCGAGCTGCCGGCTGTCACGGCGGGTGCGCGTGCGGCGTCGCCGTCGCGGGTGCGTGCTGCGGGTACGCCGGTGTGGGCCGAGTCGGTGGCGGCGAAGGCCGGACCGCGCAGCCTGAAGGTGGCGGTGGCGGACCGTAGGGCTGCGGAGGCGGCCGGGGTCGACGGTGTGCTGCTGTCGGTGTCTCCGGACGTCAGCGCCGGTGCGGTGCGCGTTGGTGTGGACTACGCGGGGTTCGCTGAGGCGTTCGGCGGTAACTACGGGTCGCGGTTGCGGTTGGTGCGGTTGCCGGCGTGTGCGCTGACAACGCCGACGCGTAGTGAGTGTCGGGTGGCGTCGCCGTTGGCGTCGACCAACGACGCCGGTTCGCGGTCGGTGTCGGCTGAGGTGTCGATGGCGGCTTCGGACGCGCGGGTGCAGGCGGCCGGTGGTGTCACGGTGCTGGCGGCGGTGGCTGCGGCGGGTGAGGATGGTGGTAAGGGCGGCACGTACGCGGCGACGGACTTGAAGCCGTCCGGGTCGTGGACCGGTGGTGGGAGCACGGGTTCGTTCTCGTACTCGTACCCGGTCACGGTGCCGCCGGCGGCGTCGGATCTGGTGCCGACGGTGGCGTTGTCGTATGACTCGGGCAGTGTGGATGGGCAGACGGCGTCGACGAACGCGCAGTCGTCGTGGGTGGGTGATGGTTGGTCCACTCCGCGCTCGTATGTGGAGCAGTCGTTCGCGTCGTGTATGGATGAGCCGGGTGGTAGTGCGTCGCCGGTGAAGACGCCGGACCGGTGTTATGACGGGCCGTTGTTGACGTTGTCGTTGAATGGGTCGTCGACGGCGTTGGTGTGGGACGCGGCGAAGCAGGTGTGGAAGCCGGAGTCGGACAATGGTGAGGTCGTCACCCACGTCGAGAATGCCGGCAATGGGTCGGGGACGTACAACACCGACTACTGGCGGGTGACGTTGCGCGACGGCACGAGCTATGAGTTCGGTCGTAACCGGTTGCCGGGGTGGTCGTCGGGTAAGGCGGAGACGAAGTCGGTGGACCATTCGCCGGTGTATTCGCCGCATTCGGGGGACCCGTGTTACAACTCGGCGGGGTTCTCGTCGTCGGTGTGCACGATGGCCTACCGGTGGAACCTGGACTACGTCACCGACACCAACGGCAACGCGATGGCGTACTACTACGACCAGGCCACGAACTTCTACGGCCGTAACAAGGGCGCCACGGATGTGTCCTACGTCCGGGACAGTAACCTGGCGCGTATCGATTACGGGTTCACCGATGGTGGCGCGTACGGGACGGTGGCGAACCAGGTCGTCTTCAATACGGGTGACCGGTGTGTGTCGGGGACGTGTCAGCCGTTGAACTCGACGAACAAGGCGAACTGGCCGGATGTGCCGTTCGACCTTATCTGCGCGTCGGGGGCTGACTGTGATGACTGGAGCCCGTCGTTCTTCTCGACGGTCCGCCTGACGTCGATCGAGGCGCGGCAGTACAACACGGCGACCTCCCAGTACGAGAAGGTCGACTCGTACGCCCTGTCGCAGAGCATGCCGGCCACCGGTGACGGCACGTCACCGACGTTGTGGCTGACCGGGATCGCCCGGACGGGGCATGACACCAGCGCGGGTGGGTCGACGGCGGCGATCAGCTTGCCGTCGGTGTCGTTCACCGGTGTGAAGTTGCCCAACCGGGTCGACACCGCCGGCGGGTTGCCGTCGTTCTACCGGCAGCGCATCGCGACGATCACCACCGAGACCGGGTCGGTGATCAGCCCGTCGTATGAGTTGCCGGTGCCTTGCACCGCGCCGGTGAGCACCGACCCGGCGGCGAACACGAAGTCCTGCTACCCGGTGTACTGGACCCCGGACGGGTACACCGACCCGGTCAAGGACT
Organism: Micromonospora sp. NPDC003944; assembly: GCF_053605225.1. Taxonomy (NCBI): domain Bacteria; kingdom Bacillati; phylum Actinomycetota; class Actinomycetes; order Micromonosporales; family Micromonosporaceae; genus Micromonospora; species Micromonospora sp. NPDC003944. The sequence goes on along the minus strand of NZ_JBSGIV010000050.1, from coordinate 5,369 downwards.
GGTTCCACAAGTACGCCGTCACCCGGGTCACCTCCACCGACCCCACCGGCGGCGCGGCGGCCCTGTCGACCAGCTACAAGTACCTCAATGGTGCGGCGTGGCACTACGACGAGAACGAGGTCGTCAAGGCCAAGTACCGCAGCTACGGCCAGTTCCGCGGCTACGGCAAGGTGCAGACGTTCACCGGCGACGGTGTCAACGACCGCCGCACCCAGTCCGAGACCGCGTACTACCGCGGCATGTCGAAGAACAACAACAGCACGGTGGTGAACCTGACCGACTCCGTCGGCGGCAGCCACGAGGACATCGACGAACTCGCCGGTAAGGAGCTGGAGACCACCAAGTACCTCGGCGAAGGCGGCCGGGTCGACTCCTCCACCATCACCTCCTACTGGGTGTCCGGGGCCACCGCGACGCGTTCCCGCACCGGGTTGTCGGCGTTGAGCGCGCAGCGAGTCGAACCCGTCAAGACGTACACCCGTCAGGCAGTGACCAGCGGCGGCTCGGTGACCTGGCGTACCACCGCGAGCGACAACAGCTACGACGCGAACACCACCAGCGCCACGTTCGGTGAGCTGAAGAACACCTACACCTACACCGTGCCGATCGACGCGACGTACAACCAGTGCACCACCTACACCTACGCCCCGACCAACACTGCCAAGAACCTCGCCGGCCTGGTCAGCCAGACCGAAACCGTGGCCGTGGCCTGCGGCGGCTTCACCCAGGGCAGCCCCGCCTCCGAGCCGGGCAGCGTCAACACGTTGACCGCACCGGGCAGCGTCAACCGACCCGCCCAGGTGGTCAAGGCCGAACGCACCTTCTACGACGTCACCGACTTCTCCACCACGTTCCCGCAGGTGGCAGCGCCGTCAAAGGGCAACGCCACGATGACCCAGGTCGCCAAGGACTACACTAGCGGCGCGTACGTCTGGCAGACCACCGAGCGGTCGACCTACGACAGCTACGGCCGGGTCACCGACTCCTACGACGCCAAGGGCAACAAGACCACCAGCGGCTACACCATGAACGCCGCCAAACTGGTCACCGCCACGTCCACCACCAACCCCGCCGGGCACGGTAGCTCCGCGACGCTCGATACGAGGCGCGGGATTCCGCTGGTCAGCACGGATGCCAACGGCGTCACCACCAGTCAGCAGTACGACGCGCTCGGCCGTGCGACGTCGGTGTGGTTGAACTCCCGCGCCACGAGCGCCGCGGCGAACCACAAGTTCACCTACACCGTGTCCAAGACCGGGGTATCCGCCACCACCACACAAACCCTCAACAACTCCAACGGGTATCAGACGTCTGTCACCATCTATGACGCGCTGTTGCGGACCCGGCAGACACAGTCGATCACCCCTCGGGGCGGTCGGATGGTCACGGACACCTTCTTCGACACCCGCGGGTGGACCCGTGCGACCTACAACGGTTGGTGGGACGACGCCAACCTGCCGGCGGTGAGTACGCCGGTGTCGGCGGCGGACCTGGGCAAGCAGGTCCCGAACCAGACCCTCACCACCTACGACGGCCTGGGCCGGGCGGTCGTGGCCACCAGTGCCAAGAACGGCGTGACCGTCTCGACCACCACCACCGTCCACGGCGGTGATCGCACCACAGTCGTCCCTCCGTTGGGTGGGGTCGTCTCGGCCACCCTTACCGATCCGCTCGGTCGGAAGAAGGAACTGCACGAGTACAGCGCCCGTCCAACGGTGACCACTCCGACGGACACGTTCACCGGCATGTTCACTGTTGCCGGCGGCACGACGACGGTCAGCAAGTACGGCTACGACGAGCGAGGCAACCAGTCGACGCTCACCGACGCCAGCAACAACGTGTGGACCTCCACCTACAACCTGCTCGGGCAGGTCGTCGGCAAGGTCGACCCGGACGCCGGTAGCAGCAGCATGAGCTACGACGCCAACGGCAACCTCGAACAGTCCACCGACGGGCGCGGCAAGACCCTGTCGTTCACCTACGACGCCCTCGACCGCAAGACCGGCGAATACGCGTCCACGGTGGCGAACCAGTCAACGGCGAACCAACGCGCGTCGTGGGTCTACGACAACAGCAACGGCGTCGCGGGGGTCACCAACGCGCTCGGGAAGCTCACCACCACCACCGCCTACCGGGGTGGGCACGCGTACGTCACCCAGCAGAAGGCGTTCAACGTCTTCGGCAGCTCCCTCGGCGTCACCGTCACCATCCCCGACAATGAGGGTGCCCTCGCTGGGTCGTACGTCTTCGGGCACACCTACTCCTCGGTGCTGGGCCTGCCCCTGACCGACACCTACCCGGCCAAGGGCAGCCTGCCCTCGGAAACCGTCCTGCACGGTTACACCGGGGTGCTGGACCTGCCCACCACCCTCGGCGGGTTGAACGGCTATGCCAACGGTGTCAGCTACGACGCCTACGGCCGAGTCGACCAGCAGACCCTCGGCACCGGTACCAACCTGGCGTATGTCACCAACACCTACGACCCGCACACCTCGCGGCTGACCAACCAACTCGTCACTCGAAGCACCGCTACTCCGACGAACGTCGATGAGCAGGAGTACCGGTACGACCTGGTCGGCAACATCACCCACAAGATCAGCAAACGGCTCGGCGCCACCACTCCGGCGGAAACCCAGTGCTACGGCTACGACGGCCTGGCCCGCCTCACCGAAGCCTGGACCGGCACCGACGCCTGCGCCACCACACCGACCGACGCCAACAAGTCCATGGTCGGCAACACCATCGGCGCCGGCAGCGCCTACTGGACCAGCTGGCAGATCGACGTCATCGGCAACCGCACCCAGCAGGTCGAGCACAACCTCACCGGCGGCACCGACACCAAAACCGTCTACTCCTACAACGGCAACGCTCAGAACAAGCCCCACACCCTGACCTCCACCACCACGACCGGCGGAGCAACGGGCACCACGTCGTACTCATACGACAACGCCGGCAACACCACCGGCCGCAACGCCGCCCAGGGCAATCAAACCCTCACCTGGGACGACGCCGGCAAACTCACCGGAGTCACCGGCGGCACCAGCGGCACCAACACCTTCATCTACGACGCCGACGGCAACCTGCTGCTTCAGAAGGAGCCTGGTAAGAACACCCTCTACCTGCCGGGGCAGCAACTCACCCTCAACACCAGCACCAGCGCTGTCATCGGCAGCCGCTACTACGACCTCCCCGGTGGCGGCAGCTGCATCCGTACCGGCAGCGGCACGGCATACTCCTTCGCCATCGCCGACCACCAGGGCACCCCGTCCCTTTACCTCGACAGCACCGCCCAGAGCCCGACCTGGCGGCAGTACACCCCGTACGGCGGCCCGCGAGGTGCTGCCGTCACGGCACCCGACAACCACGGCTTTCTCGACAAGCCGATGAGCCCGACCGGACTCACGACCGTCGGTGCCCGTTCCTACGACCCGCTCGTGGGCCGATTCATCTCCGTCGACCCACTCCAGGACGTAACCCAACCACAGCAGTGGAACGGCTACTCCTACGCCAACAACACCCCGGTCACGTCCAGCGACCCCACCGGCATGATTCCGGATGACTGCAAGTACTTCGACTGCTACGGGTACGACGTCAAGAAAGGCTGCCCGGGCGGATGCGGCTCTACCGATAACGTGACCTATGGCAAGAAGAACAAGCTGACCAGCACCAAGATGAAGCGCGGGAAGTACGTGCCGCCGCCTAGTCAAAGTCCGAAGCCGAAAAAGAAGGAGTGCTCAGCTTGGTCTTGGCTGTGCGGGGCTGGCAAGGCGCTCGAAAAGACGTACCAAAACGTTGGTAATGGGTTCAATTCAGCTGGCAACTGGGTCGTTGAACACAAAAACGAGATCCTGACAGGCGCTGCCGTACTGGCAGCTGGTGTCTGCATCGTGGCTTCCGCAGGTGCCTGCCTCGTCGTGGCGGCCGGGGCCGCCACCGTCAGCACCGCTTACCGGGCGTATGATTTTTCCAAGAGCGACAAGACCAAAGCGGACTATGCGAAGTTTGTTGTCGGTGCGGCCACAGACGTTGGATCGGTGTTCATCCCGGGTGCGCGCGTAGCCACGGGTGCACCCGGACGGGCGGCAACTAGCATCCCCCTGGGTCGTCTGGGTCAATCCTTGACAGGAGCGAAGTGGATCAACTTCGGCACCGGCCGGTACGGAGTGGCAACTCGCATCGATCCGGGACGCGCCATGGGCGTCATGGGCGGATGGATTATGGCCAATCATGATCCGTTTACGGGCGCTGCAGGGTCTTTGATGGACTGACGGTTCGGAGGTGAACCATGTTGCTAAAATCCGTCATCACTGTGCTGATGATTATTGCAGGGTTAGCATTAGTTATCTGGGTCGCCAACTGGCCTTTCAATACACCATGGGGGAGGGATCTCGACGCTAAGCAGCGTCAGATAAACCTCGTGCATAATCGGCGTCATCACCGCCGCGCAGTACGCATACTCCTGCCCATGTTTGCCGTCGTGTTCGGAGTCACCTCGGTAAGTCTTCTGATCGGCGCGAACGCTGATCAGTTCGCGGCAGTCGTCATGGGTATATGTTCGGCAGTGTGCGCAGGTGTGTTCTATGCCTTGGTTAAGAACGGGCGAGGGCGGCGGCCTTCCGCGCGGCGATGATTGTTGAGGCGGACGCGTTGCTTGCCTAAGCGAATTGAGAGCAGGTGCCAGAGTTCTGGGTAGCCTGCCTTCAAGGCAGCGAAACGTTGGTAGCTTGCCCGACCCTTTACGGGGTCGGGCAAGCTACCCTTGTGTTTCCTCAGGAGGATTTCGTGGGTCAGTCATCTCGCCAGGGCGTGCTGAAAATAACGTTGCAATACCCGGCTACCGCTTTCCTCTACCGGACCACAAGACCGCGCCTTCGACTCGACGGTGTGGACGTGCCGGTGTCCGGCTGGGGCGTGCAGCGGATGCCGGTCACTCCGGGCGAACATCAAGTTGAGGTATGGATCCCTTACATCCTGCCCCGCCGTGCGGGTCGCGCGACGTGTGACATCGAGATCACCAAGGGAAAGACGTCGGCGCTGATCTACGTGGCTCCTGTCGTGACCTTCGCCCGAGGGTCGCTCGGTGTTTCCTCGCCCCAGACCTCGAGGGAGCGAACGAAGATAAAGGGGCTGAGACTGATTGTGGCGATCGCGGCGGTGGCGGCCCTTGTCGTGCTTGTGCTCACCTGACAGCACACTTCAACCAGATCGCCCCCAGTTGCGGCACCTGCAGGGCCGCCGAGTCCACCATCCCGTGCCACGGCACGTCCTCGGCCCGCACGTCACCCCTCAGGTTGCCCACCCGGATCCGCCGTAGTGGTGGGAGTGGATGACGACCGGATCGCCGACATCGTTGGCCAGTGGCGTCGCGA